>VGEI01000375.1 GCA_016869415.1 Alphaproteobacteria bacterium | reverse complement strand
CGAGCTAAGTGCAGCGGCTGCCCTATTTGTCAAAATTGGGGCAGCAATTTTCTTACAACGCAACTCTTTGATGGGCTTGCGGTTTTGATTCTGTACATATGTACAATATGTCCAACAAGGGGCCTGGGGCGCCGTGATTGTAAAGGCCGCGGTGCTATTTTTCGACCGGGACCTCTAGACAAAAGGTCTTGGAATGCCCATGTGAACGGTGCCGGCGGTTTCGCCGACCCGTTCTTTCTCATGGTGAAGAATCAGTAGCTGCGCGAGATGGCGAAGTCGACGAGCTCGATCAGGGCGCGTTTCTCCGGCCCGTCGGGAAAGACGCCCAGCGCGTCGCGGGCGATGGCCCCGTAATGCCGCGCCCGCTCGATCGAATCGCGCAGGCTGCCGTGCTTCTCCATGAGTGTCACGGCATGCGCCAGATCGCCTTCGCCCTGTTCCTGGCGTTCGAGCGTGCGGCGCCAGAATTCGCGCTCGGCCTCGTCGCCGCGCAGGAAGGACAGCACCACCGGCAGGGTGATCTTGCCGTCGCGGAAATCGTCGCCGACCTCCTTGCCGAGCATCGCCTGATGGGCAGCGTAGTCAAGCACGTCGTCGACTATTTGGAAGGCGATGCCGAGGTTGAGCCCGTAGGAATCGAGCGCGTCCTCCTCGGCTTTGGGCCGGCCGGCGACTACGGCGCCGACCCGGCAGGCGGCGGCAAACAGGGTGGCGGTCTTGGCCTTGATGACCTCGAGATAGGCATGCTCGGTCGTCTCGGTGTCGTTCGCCGTCATCAGCTGCAGAACCTCGCCTTCGGCGATGACTGCTGAGGCATTCGACAGGATACCTAACACCGCCAAAGAACCATCCTCGACCATCAGCTGGAAGGCCCGGCTGAACAGGAAATCGCCGACCAGCACGCTGGCCTTGTTGCCCCACACGGCGTTGGCTGTCGCCAGCCCGCGGCGGAGGTCGCTCTCATCGACGACGTCGTCGTGCAGCAACGTGGCTGTATGAATAAATTCGACGCAGGCGGCCAAGGCGACATGCCGGCGGCCTTCGTAGCCACACATCCTGGCGCTGGCGAGGGTCAGCATGGGCCGTAGGCGCTTGCCACCCGCTGCGATAATGTGGCCGGCGAGCTGCGGGATCAGCGCCACCGGGCTCTGCATGCGCTGTAGGATGACCTCGTTGACCTGCTTGATGTCTTCGCCGGCCAGCGCCGTCAGCGCCGCGATCGACGGCCGGGCTTTCCGTTCCTCCTGCAGATTGACCACAACCGCCAAAGCGTATTTCTCCCGTCCCCTAGCCGCACGCCACCTTGCTCGTGGCGGCTGAGCATAGTATGCCGGAACGGTCGGTCAAGATGGGCAAATCAGACGGTCTGCACGGCCACCAGGGGCGATGAAAGAGCTTTTCCGCAGCAACGATCCGGTACGGCTCTCCTGGGCGGAGGCCATACTGGCTGCAGCCGGGATCGTTGCGTTGGTGCTCGACGAGCACACTGCGGCGCTCGAGGGATCGATATCGGCCATTCCCCGGCGGCTAGTCGTCGACGACGGTGACTACGCCTCGGCGCAACGCCTCTTGATCGAAGCCGACCCCGGTCCCGCGACACCTGAGTCCTGAAACGCATGAGTATCCCGACGACTGACGACACGCTGCTCGATGGAGCGGTCATTTTCCGCCAGCCCGTTGATGGCTATCGGGCGGCCATCGACCCGGTCTTTCTCGCGGCGTCAGTCCCATATAGCGTAAAAGGCCGTGTGCTCGATCTCGGCTGCGGAGCAGGAGCGGCGATGCTCTGTCTGGCGCGCCGGCGGTCCGACCTGACGGTGGTCGGGCTGGAGCGGGATCCCGAACTGGCGGAGCTAGCCGCCGCGAATAGCGAAGCCAATCAGTTCGGTACGCGCGTCAGCGTGGTGACCGGCGATCTTCTGCAGCCGCCGCCCAAGCTGTCGGTCAGCAGCTTCGACGCGGTCATCGCCAACCCGCCATATTTCGAGGCGGGGGACGTGACCGCATCACCCGATCCGCGCAAGGCGGCGGCGAATGTGGAGAGCGAGGCCGATCTCAACGACTGGGTCCGCGCCGCCTCCCGTTTCGTGAAGGCGCAGGGTACGGTGATCTTCATCCATCGCGCCGACCGGCTGGGCGATCTGCACCAGGCTCTCACCAGGGCCGGTTGTGGCGGCTCGGTGACCATCCCGCTCTGGCCCAAAGCGGGAGCCCAGCCGAAGCGCGCCATCGTGCTGTCCCAGCGCGGCAATACTGGGCCTGCCACCTCCGGCAGCGGGCTTATCCTTCACGATCTCGACGGCCATTTCAGCCGTCAGGCCGAGTTGATTCTTCGGGCTGGATCGGCGCTCACGGCGCGCTGATTCGCCTCCCATCCCCTACGGCGCTAATCTCTGAACTTATGGAAACTTGGTCCGAGCGTGCCCGCCTCTGGCTGAAGCGCCTGCCGATCGAACGCCTGCAGAACCCCGCGCCGGTGGTTGCGGTGCTGCGGCTCGCTGGCGTCATCGGCCAGGTCGGTCCGCTGCGCTCGGGCCTGTCTCTGGCCCGGCTGGCCGACCCGATTCAGCGCGCCTTCTCCATGCCGCGGGTCAAGTGTGTCGCCCTGGCGATCAACTCGCCCGGCGGCTCGCCGGTCCAGTCCGCGCTGATCGCGCGGCGTATCCGCCAGCTTGCGGCGGAGAAGGACATCCCCGTGGTCGCATTCGCCGAGGACGTTGCCGCGTCGGGCGGCTACTGGCTGGCCTGCGCGGCGGACGAGATCTACGCCGATGCCAATTCGATCATCGGCTCGATTGGCGTGGTGGCGTCGGGCTTCGGCTTCTCCGATCTGATCCAGCGGATCGGCGTCGAACGCCGCATCTATACAGCCGGAGAGAAGAAGTCGCTTCTCGACCCCTTCCGGCCCGAGAATCCCGAGGATGTCGCGCGGCTCAAGGCGGTCCAGGCGGTGATCCACGGGAATTTCCAGTCCTGGGTCAGGGAGCGTCGCGGCGACCGTCTGGCGGCTAGCGGCGAGACGATTTTCAGCGGCGAGTTCTGGACAGGCCAGAAGGCGTTGGAACTGGGTCTGATCGATGGCATCGACGACCTGCGCGCGGCCATGAGGCGTCGTTTTGGCGACAATGTCAGGCTGCGTCTGGCCGCCGGCCGCGAGCCTTGGCTTCGCCGCCGTCTGGCGTTTCGCGGCGAGGGCGCCGACGGCCTGTCGCTGCTGCCGGCGAGCTGGGCAGACGACCTGCTGGGAGCGGTCGAGGCGCGTGCCTGGTGGAACCGCTACGGGCTGTAGGCTAAGACGGGATCGATGTTCGGCATCAGCTTCTCCAAGGTTCTCCTGCTTGTCGCCGTGGTCGCCGCCATCTGGTTCGGCTTCCGCTGGTTCCAGCGCTGGGAGAAGGAGCGGCGCGAACGGAGCGAGCGCGAGGAGGAAGGGAGCCGGCTGGGCCGGGATGCCTCGGCGCGTTCCGACGATCGGCAAACGGAGGTGATGACCGCGTGCCGTATCTGCGGCACATACGTTGCCCAAGGGGCGCGGTCCTGCGGTCGGCCGCGTTGCCCGTTCCCAGGCTGATCGGCGCGTATTTATCTTCGTTGGTGTGCTTGATCGGGTGTAGGTGCGCCGGTATGGTGCAGCGCATCAAATCCCCAGCCGAATCGCCGCCAGATGGCCAGCCGTACACCCGGTAAAGCGCCCAGCTTTCAAGAACTTATCCTGAGGCTCCAGGGCTTTTGGGCAGAGCAGGGCTGCCTCATCCTGCAGCCCTATGACATGGAGATGGGGGCGGGCACGTTCCACCCGGCGACCACCTTGCGGGCGCTAGGGCCCGAGCCGTGGAAAGCAGCCTATGTCCAGCCGTCACGCCGCCCGTCCGACGCGCGATACGG
>VGEI01000374.1 GCA_016869415.1 Alphaproteobacteria bacterium | reverse complement strand
CCTACGACGACATCGTCGATCACTGCTGCCACGCCTGGAACAGCTTGCTCGCCCAGCCCTGGCGCATCATGGCCATCGGCCTCCGCGACTGGGCCCATCGGTGTTAATTACCCAGCCTTGGTATAAGGTCCTCGTGATCGACGACGAGCTGTTCATGCTCGATTTCGTCCGCAAGATCCTCGAATCGGCACAACACAGGGTGCTGGTGGCGAGGACCGCTGATAGCGGCCTCGATGCCTATCGGACGCACAAACCTGACCTAGTGATCACCGACCTGCTTATGCCGGACAAGGACGGCCTTGAGGCCATCCGGGAGCTGCTCAAGGAAAACCCGGCGACGCGCATCATCGCTATCTCCGGCGGCGGACATTCGGGCTATACTAGAGGGCTGGAAGCGGCGAAGGCCTTTGGCGCTCACGAGACGATCCGCAAGCCCTTCTCACCGGATGCACTGCTTGCTGCAGTAACGCGGGCCCTCGACGCGACCTAGCTCGCAGCCCGAAGGCCGTCCGGATCGGTGCGTGCCGCTTCCCAGCCGAGCATGGCGAGCTTGCGGGTCGGCCCCCAGTTGTAGCCACCGACCCAGTTGTAGTCGCCGCCCATAGCCGTCTTGCGGATCACCCGATGGCAAGGAATCAGCCACGAGATCGGGTTGGCACCGACCGCACCGCCGACAGCACGCGCCCCGTTGGGCGCGCCGATGCGCTTGGCGATCGCTTCGTAGGTGACCAGTGCGCCGGGCGGGATGCGCAGCAGCGCTTCCCAGACCTTGATCTGGAACGGCGAGCCGTACAGCACGAGGCGCAGCTCGCCGTTCCGCCGGCTGGACTGCCCGAAGATACCCGCTGCCGCGCTCCCGACGCGCTTGGGGTTTTCGACCAGACGGGCCCGTGGCCAGCGGCTTTTCATGTCGGCGAAGGCCTCCGCCCGGCCGCGCGCACCGGCGAAGGCGAAGGCCAGACCGCAGAGACCGCGGGGGCTGAGGAACAGGAGTGCGTCGCCAAAGGGCGATTCGGACCAGCCGTGCTCAATGGTCAGGCCCTCGCCACGCCCCTTGTACTCGCCGGGTGTCACCGCCTCGTGCGAGACGAACAGGTCGTGTAGTCGTCCCGGCCCGGACAGGCCGGCATCCATGGCGGCGTCGAGGACGCTGCGATGGGCGTCGAGCGCGGCCTTGGCGCGGTCGAGGGTCAGGTACTGCAGGAACTTCTTCGGGCTGACACCGACCCAGCGCGTGAACAGGCGTTGCAGGTGGTGGGGGCTCAGATCGACCTCGGCGGCAATGCGCTCGAGGCTGGGCTGAGTGTCGATCTGCCCGGCGATGAATTCCAGCGCCGTGGCGATGCGGGTGTAGTCGCTGCTCATGGGGCTGAATCTAGGCTCGCAGGCCGCACCTCTCCACCCGATTCTTGCGGGGTTTTGGCCCCACCGGTTCAGACGAAGATCGAGCCCTCCAGATAGAGCACGGCCTTGCCGGCGATGGTCACACGCTCGCCGCGATGCTCGCATTCGAGCACCCCGCCCCTGGCGGATATCTGGCGGGCGCTGAGCCTCGTCTTGCCGAGACGGCGGGCCCAGTAGGGGATCAGCTCGCAATGCGCCGAGCCAGTCACTGGGTCTTCCGGAACGCCGTGAGAGGGCGCGAAGAAACGAGAGACGAAATCCACGCCCGGCGCATCGCCCGGCGCGGTTGGCAGCACCGCCCAGGCATCGAGGCGGGCGATGGCGGCAAAATCCGGCTTCAGGGCCGCCACATCGGCAGCCTTCTTGTAAACCGCCAGCACGTCGCGCGACTTCCAGACCTCGTCAGGCACGGCACCCAAGGCCTTCGCCAGCCCGTTGGCAAGCGCCGGGTCATCGACCCTGACCGGCATCCGGGTGGGAAAATCCATGGCTAGCACATCGCCCTGCTTGGTCACCTCGAGCAGGCCCGAACGCGTCTGGAAACGCGCCCGTGTCAGATCCGGCTTGAGATGGCTGAAGATCAGCGAGGCCGATGCCAGGGTCGCGTGGCCGCAGAGATCGACCTCGACCGTCGGCGTGAACCAGCGCAGCCGCCAGCCGTCGCCCTCGGGGACGAAGAAAGCAGTCTCCGCCAGGTTGTTCTCGGCGGCGATCGCCTGCAGCGTCGCATCCGGCAGCCAGGAGTCGAGCGGCACCACTGCCGCAGGGTTGCCGCCGAAGACCCGGTCCGTGAACGCGTCGATCTGATAGATCGGCAGTCTCATCTCAGCCTTCGGCCAGCCGGCACTGCAGCCGCTGTTTGATCAGCGGCCATTCCGAATCGATGATGCTGAACCAGACGCTGTGCCGGTAGCGGCCACTGGCAGTGACCATGTGGTTACGGAAGTAACCTTCCTCGGTCGCACCGAGGCGGGCCAACGCCGCCCGCGACTGGGTGTTGCGCGAATCGGTCTTGAATTCGACACGGATGGCAGCGCAGTGCTCGAAGGCATGCTCGAGCATCAGCAGCTTCGCCTCGGTGTTGATCGCCGTACGCTGCCAGACTCGGCCGATCCAGGTCCAGCCGATCTCGGCTCGCCGGTTGCCGGCGTCGATGTTGGCGAAGCGGGTCGAGCCGATTGCCCGGCCGCTGGTGCGGTCGATCATGACAAATGGCGTGGAACGGCCGCGGCGCTGCTCGTCGAGCGCGCTCCCGATGAACTCGCGCAGCTCCTCGGCATTCGTCGCCGGTTTGCTGAACCACTGCAGCAATGTCGAGTCGAGAACCTGGGCCAGCTGCTCATGGTGGTCGGGCGACAGCGGCTCGAGCCGCACATTGCGGCCCTCGAGCGTCACCGGACGCATGTCCATCACCGGCATATCCATGGCATCCCCCCTTCGTGCGGCCGCTACGAAATAGGCGCGTGCTGGTTCATGTAGGCGCCGAGCTCGCGCTCGTGCGCCGATGCGCTGGCGTTCAGCGCCTCGATCACCCGAGTACGGTCGACCCGACTACGGTTCTGGCTGAGCTTGTGCTTGCTCTCAATGCGGCTGACCTCGATCTCAATGCCGACGATTCGACGCAGCATGCCGTCGACATAGCCGGGCTGGAGACCGTCCATCGACCAGGGCGTCTCGCGGCCTGCCTCGTGCCGGGCGACGAGCGTCTCCAGCATGGCACGCAGCGACTGCGGATCGGTGACCAGGCTGGCCCGTCCATAGACATGGACAGCCGTGTAGTTCCAGGTCGGTACCGAGGGGTGCGTGGCGTAGAGCGAGGGCGAGACATAGCCGTGCGGCCCCTGGAAGATGGTGAGGATCTCCGCCCCGTCCATCGCCCGGGCGTGAGGGTTGACCCCTGCCAGATGGGTGACGAGCGTGCCTTGCGATCCGCGCCCCGGCTCGAAAAGAACCGGGACATGGGTCGCCATCAGGCCGCCGGGCCCTTGCGAGACCAGCGTGGCGAAATTGTAGGTCGCGATCAGCGCCCGGATGGCCTCGGGGCTGTCGACCGCGAAGGCGGGCGGCACGTACATGGCACGCCCCTCACTGCAGCCAGAACGGTTTCGCGCACTCGCGATGGATGTCTGCCGCGCCAAGGCCGATGTCGCGGCGCATGCGCTCGTTGAGATCGGCCAGGGTCCGGCGCTGGCGGGAGCGCTCACGCCAGACCAGCAGCTGGTGGAGACCGCCCGCGGCCAGGCGGTCGGCAAAGCGCGCCACCCGGACCACCCCGGTAAACAGCCAGGTCACGACCCCCTCTAAGGGTCCCGACGCCAGATGTCCCCGCAGAGACATTGTATCGGTACAATCGTTCATAAGTCAGCCTCTTATACCAAGGCTGGGTAATACCAACCGACAGAAGTCATGACAGGTAAGCCCAGGCACGGTGCGTTATGGAGGCGAGCCTGGCGGGCACCGCGATGAGGTCGGTCCAGGCCGCGCAACAGGCGTCGAC
>VGEI01000373.1 GCA_016869415.1 Alphaproteobacteria bacterium | reverse complement strand
CCATCACGTCACCTGATAGAGCTTGGCGAATTGCCGGGCGAAAGTCATGCCGTCCTCGGCGAAGCGCGCCGCCAGGGGCGGTGCTTCGCGGCCGATGCGGTCGAGCAGCGCGAGGTAGGCGGAGAGGCAACGATCGACCTCGAGCAGCACCCCGAGGCCGGCGCGGAACGCGGCCTTCCCATCCGGATCCTGCGCCGTCGCGTCGTCGAAACCCTGGCGGGCGAAACCGCGGAAGGCGCGCCGGCACTCCTCCAGGACCTCGGCGAGGCGCTTCGGATCGAAGGCCGGCGCATCATTGGCGGCAAGGTCGACGCTCGCGAGATCCGTACTCTCCGGCAGGCCGTCGCGTGCGAGCACGTGCAGCGCCGCCTTCTGCATCCGCTCGATATGGGCACGCAGCTTCGACCAGCGCTGCCGCCAGTCCTCGTAGCTCTCGCCTTGTGCCGGGCGCATCAGTGCCGCCCTCTCCTCGCGGCCGGCGCCGCGGCGGAGCGCCTGCGTCAGGCGGGCCTGCACCAGGCCGAACACCTCGGCGCGAAGCACCGAGAGCGGCAAATCAATGGCCTCAGGACCGGCATCGACCAGGCGCTCGAGCGCCTCGCGCTCGCGACGATTCAGGAACTTGACACGCGAGGCCGGTTCCTCGTCGAGGAGACCGAGCGGCGAGCGCCAGGCGCCGACCAGGTCGGCGAGCCGGGTTTCCTCGTCCGCGTCGTCGCCGGCGGCGCGTCCGAGCATTTCGTCGACTGAACCGAGATCGACCTCGGCACCCTCGCGGTCCACGATCGGCGCGGCACCGTCGATCGAGCGCCGTGCTTCCGCGGCCTCCAGCGCGCGGAGGAAGGCGACGAAGAGGTCGAAGACCGCGACGAAGGTACGGTAGTCCCCGTCTTCGTCGGCGCTCCGTTCGCTCCAGAAGCCGAGCACCGCCGTATCGTCGAGGGCGAGTTCGGAGCCTTCGTCGGGGGCAAGGAGGTCGATCATGGCCTGGAACTTGGACGAGGTCTGGGCGGATTCGAGCTCGTCCGCGAGGTCGCGGTTGATCAGTGACGTGATGCGGTTGGCGGCACGCTGGACCGCCTGGATCGTCGAAGGCTCGGCCAGCATCTCGCGGATCGCCGCGTCGATGGCGCGGTAGGAGGCGAGCGCCACGAGAAAATCGAGAAGCGCCGAGAGGAACGGCATCCGGCCGAAATGGACGAAGAACCGCACCGGTCCCGCGGCCCGGTCGTCGCGATAGGTAAGGTCGACGCCGTCGGCGACGCGCTCGATCCCCGGACGGCGCCAGCCGCCCTGCTTTGCCAGGAGCGTATCGATCCTGGCCTTGAAGCTGCCGGCGGAAGCGACGCCGTAGCCGAAGAAGAAGCGCTCCAGGCGATCACGCCCGATGCCGAGCGCATCCGCGGCGTTCAGGAGGTGGCAGAGCTCATAGATCGCCTTGGCATGCGTGCGCCCGGCGATGGCGGCTCTCAGGCGGTCGAGGGTAGCGGGGGAATAGCGCGGCTGGCCCGCGGCGGTCGTCGATTCGGCCACCGCATCCAGGCTCTCCCGCACGGCCGGGCCGATGCCCGCCCCGAGGATGCGTCTCGCCGCCGAACGGTCCATTGGTTTCACTCTCCCCGGATCACACGCCGATCTGGAACCGGCCAGCGGCGTAGAGGCGTTCGAGCCTCAACACCTTCTCGACATAGCCTCGTGTCGCCGGGATGACCTGCGCATCCGGCAGATCCCCGACCGCCGACCCGCCATTGTACCAGGAGAGCGCGAGGTCGGTCCGGCCGCGGTACCGCTCGATCAGTCGGCGCAGGAAGTGCAGGCCGACGCGCACGTTGATGCGCGGATCCCACAGATGATCGGGATGGAGGCCGTACTCGCCCTGAGCCGTCGCCGGCATCACCTGCATGACACCGCGCGCGCCCTTGTCGCTGAGCGCACGGGGATCGAAGTTGCTTTCGGCATGGGCGACGGCGAGCGCCAGCGGCACCGGCACACCCAGCGCCCGCGCCTCGCGCGCGACCAGCGCCCGCATTGCCTTCGGCAGGACATCGCCCATCGCCGGCCAGGGCAGGAGAGCGGAGATCAGCGAGAGGGCGCATGAGCGGCGGGCCCACATCCGGCTCAGCCCGGGATCCAGCGGATGCGAGGAGAGAAGTCGTCCAGCTGCGAGCGGACGGCAAGGCGCCGGAGTCGAAGGTCGCCACCGAAATCGTCGAGGCCGGCGGTGACCGTCCGGCGCGCCAGCGGCGCCGCCGGTGTCCGAACGGCGGGCACCGAGGCTTCGCGCGCCGGCAGCGGCGGAGCCGGCTCCGGAACTGGCCGTGGCGCGGCGGCGATGCGGGTGTTGGCCGGCGACCAGGCATCCGGCTTCGTCCGCGCTTCGGCGAGGCGGCTCGCCTCGCCAGACTCGCGGAATGTCTTCTCCCAGCCGAGCACCGCCTCGACATAGGGCCGCGCAACGGGGAGCGGACGAGCATTCGGCAGCGCGCCGGCGACGGAGCCAGCGTTGTAGTGCGACAGCGCCAGGTCCCAGCGGCCCCTGTAGCGCTCGATCAACCGGCCGAGAAAATCGATGCCGAGCTGGACGTTGAGCCTAGGCTCCCAGAGCTCGTCGGGATCGACGCCGAACTCACCGCGAGCGGTTGCCGGCATGATCTGCATGACGCCGCGGGCGCCGGCGGTGCTAAGCGCATCGCCGCGGAAGTTGGATTCGACCTTGGCGACGGCGAGCGCCAGCGACGGCGGCACCATCGGCGTCGCCATCGCCTCCTCGACGATCAGCCGCCGGATCGCATCGGCGTCGACGGTACGATCCGTACGGGGATTGGCCGCCGCCGGCAGCGCCGCCAGGATGGCGAGGGCGACGATCGTCCGCCTGAGGCCACGGTGGATCATGGGAATCTCTCCTGCAGGGTCTTGAGCCAGCGTTCGTCCAGCGTGGTGACGGTGACCTGGCGCCCCGGCACGCGGGCGCGAACGGCCATCGCCTCGGCCATTGGCAGGGCGGGATCGATGGCGAGCACCAAAGACCCGCCCAAGGCGGCGAGCGCCGCCGGATCGGCGGGCTTGAGCGCGCGGTCGTAATAGGCGCCGCGGAAGTGAATGAGATAAGCGGGCTCGGGCGTGCCGCGGTCGGATGCGTGCGGCCTGGTCGACGGCGCCGCGGCGGGTCGCATCTCGATCCCGTCGGCGGGCATCGGCGCGGCCGCCCTTCCGCTGGCCTCCCCCGCGCCCATGGAGACCATGGTCAGCACCATGATGCTGAAGAAGGCCATGGCCAAGGCCAGGGCGATCTCCGCCATCGGATTGCCTCCGCCGTCGCTCTCCACCGCCGGACTCCCTCGCCGTCTGCTCAGCGAGGTCTATGGCTGGGCCAAAGGTGGATTCGGCCATGCCGTCGCGCAGCAGCTAGCGGAACGAGATCTCCTTGATCTTGTCCTTGGCGATCTCGAGCTGTCCGCCCTACCTCAGGTCGATGGTGACGGCCTTCTCCCCGACCACGCCGGAGAGCCTGTCGCCCGTCTACAGGCCCACGATGTCGATGTTCTGTCCATCGCCTTCGAACGAGATTCCCCTGATCTTCTGCCGCTCGAACTTGACCGAGCCGTAGGAGGCGTCGAGCGTGTATTGATCCGTCCTGATCGTGCCGAGGACGGTGTCGCCGCTCTTGAGGGAGATCCGATCCGACGGCTCGCTCCCGGCGCCGCCGGCGACGGCTGCCTGTCCGGCTCCGAACTCGATCCTGGCGACCTGATCCCAGGACACGCTCCACGGCCCGAATTCGGACTGGCCGACCAGTGTCCAGTGCGGGATCAAGGCGAAGGAATCGACCCGGCCGTCCTTGAACTGCAGCTCGGCGACCCAGTGGCTCCGATCCCAGACCACCCGCGCGATCTCGCGAACCGTGAT
>VGEI01000372.1 GCA_016869415.1 Alphaproteobacteria bacterium | reverse complement strand
GTCGTTTATCGGAAAGAGGTCGGCGCTTCAGGCCGGATTTCGTGGCACTGTGCCGGCTCGGTCTGCCAACGTCAAGGCAGATGACCGCGACTTAGCGCCGCTCCGCCATCAGCGCGGTCAGCGCCGCCCACATGCGATAGAGATCGAGCAGGCCGCTCGGGCTGAGGGCCGCGTGGGCGAAGCTCTCGAGCAGCGTCAGGCGCACCTGACTCGCCGGCAACGAGCGGGCAAGCGCTTCGCTCTCGGTGTAGGGAATGATGGCGTCGTCGCGCCCGTGCAAGAGATGGAAGCGCGCCGTCACGCCGCGGAAGTCGCGTTTGGCGAGAGTGAGTCCGGCGAGATCGTCGCGCACGGCACGCGGCAGCCGCTCGATCAGGGCGGGCACAAATTCGGGGTCGCGGTTGGCGAGCAGTGCCACGACAGCCTCGCCTTCGCGGCCAAGCCCTGCTTCGAGATCGGCAATGTCGGCGTTGAGATCGGCGAGCTTGCGGCGTGCCATGGCGGTGAGCGCCACGCGGTCCGCCGCGTGCTCGATGCGCTCGGCGTTGGCCATGACGAAGACCCATTTGCCATAGGCGTTGGGTGTCGCCTGCCGCCAGGCGCCGCCCGGCGCCCGGAAATTTCCGGTGGTGAAGAAGGCGGTCACCGCCTCGCTGTCGGAGTAGCCGCCGATGGCGACCACGAAGCCGACCCGCTGCCGCAGGTCGGGCTCCAGGACGGCGAGGATCCCCGGACCCGCGGCATAAGAAATGGCGGCAACGCCGACCGGTCCCTTATTTTCTCCGAGCAGGTGCCGCAGCGCCGCCGCGACCGGCTGGCTGTCCTGCACCGAGACGCGCTGCTGCGCGAAATTCGGCAGGTCCGGAACGAGGACGGCGAAGCGCTTGCGGGCCAGCGCGTCGGCCAGGGTGATGAGGCGCGGATCGCGCCGTCCTTCCGGCGCCAGTCCGGGCACCAGCACCAACGCCGCGGCCGGTTTCGCGCCGGCGAGCTGATAGAGATCGCCTTCGCCGCCCGGCCAGCTGGTTTCGCGCCGCTCCGGCTTGCTCTCGCCACGCCCGGGATCGGCGCCGCTCTGCAGCTGAATCAGCGCATCGAAAGCGTCGAGACCGTCGAGCGGCGAGCAGGCCGCTAAGGCGAGAAGCAGCAGGACGGCGGCAAGGCGCCGCATCGCTCAGGCGTGCGAGAGGAGTGTGCGGCCGGCCACCGGCAGCCGGGCCGTCAGGATGCGGCCGCCGCTCGATTCGGTGATGTAGAGCGTCTTGTTGTCCGGGCCGCCGAAGGCGGCGTTGGTCGATGGCAGGCCTTCGCAGTCGATGACATGGGTGGGCCGGCCGAGCCTGTCGAAACGCCAGACACCGATGCCGAGCTGACAGACGATGATGCCGCCCTCGACGTCGAGGGCCACCCCGTCGGGCCCGCCGGTACCGCCAGAGAGCTGGATGAAAGTGCCGACCTTGGACAGGGTGCCGTCCTTCATCATCGGCAGCCGCCACACTGCGTTGGCCCGCGTCACGGCAAGGTAGATTTGGTCCTCGTGCAGGTTGAGCACCAGCCCGTTGGGGCTCGGCACCTTGTCGATCAGCAGGTCGAGCTTGCCCGATGCGGTCAGGCGATAGACCCGTCCCGTCGGGTCCTGCCAGCCGGTCTGGCCCTGATCGGTGAAATAGAGATCGCCATTCGTGGCATAGGTCAGATCGTTGAGGCCCTTGAAGCTCTGGCCGTTATGGGTGAGGCGCAGTGGCGTCACCGCGCCGCTGGCCGGATCGAGATCGAGCAGCCCGCGCTTGTAGCAGGCGATGACCATCTTGCCGTCTTTGCGGACCACCAGGCCGTTCGGCCAGCCGTCGTATTCCGTGACCACCGACCATTCCCCGCCCGGCGTGATCTTGAGGATGCGGCCATTGGAAATGTCGGTGACGTAGAGGTTGCCGGCGCGATCGAAGCTCGGTCCCTCGAAGAACGAGTCCGGCGCCACTCCGCCGCGGTTGCTGTCCACCCATTCGCTCGGCGTCTTCTTGCGCAAGCTTTCCGGCAGGCGGGCGAATTCCTCGGGGACGAGAAGCTGGGGCGGCTGGAACAGGCTCATGAAACCGTGATGACCTTGTCGTTGATCAGGGTATCGATCTCCGCAACAGAATAACCGAGGCCGGCCAGGGTTTCGCGTCCGTACTCGCCGATCTTCGGCAGGTCGTGCCGCAGGCCGAAGCGCCTCCCTGCCATCTCCAGCGGCAGGGCCGGCAGTTTGGTCGGCGTGCCGTCGGGCAAAGTCACGTCCAGCAGCCCGCCCGAGGTATTGAGATGCGGGTCGTCGAACAGATCCTCGGGCCTGGTGATCGGCGCGAAAGGCAGGCCGGTGGCCTCGCATTTTTCCATCAGCTCCGCCTTGGCGAATTTCTTGAACACCTCCGCGACGATCGGGATCAGGCGGTCGCGGGCGTGCACGCGCTGCACGTTGGTGGCCAGCGACTCATCCGCCAGCAGGTCCGGCCGGTCGAAGGCCTCGCAGAACTGCTTCCACTGTGTATCGCTGACCACGCCGATGAAAATGCGTTGGCCGTCCGCCGTCTCGAAGACGTCGTAGACCGCCCAGGCGGCGACGCGGATCGACATCGGCGGCAGCGCTTTGCCGGTCGTCGCCTTATAGGCCATGTGCTGACCCATGAGCAGCACCACGCTCTCGAACAGCGAGCTCGTCACCTCCTGGCCCTGCCCGGTACGCTGGCGCTGCACCAGCGCCGCCATCACGCCCATGGCGCCGAACATGCCGCCCATGATGTCGATGACCGAGGAGCCGGCGCGCAACGGGCGGTCCGGCAGGCCGGTCATGTAGGCAAGGCCACCCATCATCTGCGCCACCTCGTCGAGCGCGGTCCGGCTCTCATACGGCCCGGCGAGGAAGCCCTTGTGCGAGGCATAGATCAGACACGGGTTGAGCCGGCGCAAGCTCGTGTAGTCGAGGCCGAGACCGGCCATGGCGCCGGGGCGGAAATTCTCGGTTACCACGTCGGCCGTGCCGATCAGGCGCAAGACGATCTCCCTGCCCTTGGGTGATTTGAGGTCGAGCGCCAGGCTGCGCTTGTTACGGTTGAACATGGCGAAGAAGCCGGCCCCCGAGCCGGTCAGCCGGCGGGTGTTGTCGCCACTGGGCACAGGCTCGATCTTGATCACCTCAGCACCGAGGTCGGCCAGCACCAGGCCGCAGGTCGGGCCCATGACCATATGGGCGAACTCGACGACGCGGATGCCGACCAATGGAAGATCGGGGACGGTCATGTGTGAAATTACCCTCTCCGCCCGTCTGCGGGGGGAGAGGGTGCGAGCGCCAGCGAGCGGGTGAGGTGAGCAAGGCCGGTGCTCACGACGAACGCCACCTCACCCTTCCCGCCGCTAAAGCGACGGGCCCCTTCCCTCTCCCCCACTTCGTGGCGGAGAGGGAGAGCCATGGCGTTCTGATATTCCCGTACCATCAGGCGGCGGCCCCAAAGCCCTTGGGCAGACCGGCCATCGCCACATTGCCGTGGAATTCCGCACCCGGCAGCGCTGCCTCGATCTGTCGGCGCACAGCCAAGAGCTTCTCCATATCGATACCGGTGCGCAGGCCCATGGCTTCGAGCATGAACACCAGATCCTCGGTGACCACGTTGCCCGAAGCGCCCGGTGCATAGGGGCAGCCGCCCAGGCCACCAAGCGACGAGTCCAGCGTCCTGATGCCGGTCTCCAACGCCGCCACGGCATTGGCAAGGCCGAGGCCGCGCGTGTTGTGCAGATGGGCGCCGGTCAGCTTGTCGCCGATCTCGCGGCGCGCGGCGGTGAACAGGCGCTTGATCTGCGCCGGGTTGGCGTAACCGACCGTGTCGGCAAGGCCGACATCGTCGGCGCCGGCCTCGACCAGGCCGACGGCGAGGCGCAGCACCTCGCGCTCCGCGACCG
>VGEI01000371.1 GCA_016869415.1 Alphaproteobacteria bacterium | reverse complement strand
ACGCGCAAGGCCAAATGCGCAACGCCAACATGGCCGACTACCTCGTGCCCATGATGGTCGAGATGCCGGATATCCAGGTGGCGCATGTGGTGACGCCGACCCGCTCCTCGGCGCTCGGCGCCAAGGGAGCCGGCGAAGCCGGTACCGCGGGCGCCCCGGCCGCGGTGATGAACGCCATTAACGATGCGCTGCTGCCATTCGGCGCACGGGTGGCCTCCCAGCCCTTCACGCCCGAAGCCATACTAAAGGCGCTGGCTAAGGTCTGAGCGGCCAATTGCGCTGCACCCGGTACTCGCCCAATATGGGGGCGGGTCAAGGGTCAGCAGGAGCATACAAATGAATAAGATTGATCTCGGCGGTCGCAAGGCCGTCGTTACCGGGGGTGCGCGAGGCATCGGATTGGCGATCGCCGAGCGCTTCATGACCTCCGGCGCGGAGGTCAGTCTCTGGGACATGGACACGGCGGCGCTCGACGCCGCGGTGAAGCGGCTTGCGCCCATCGGTAAGGCGCATATGACCACTGTCGACGTGACCGATGCCAAGGCGGTCACCGCCGCGGCCAATGCCGCCATCGGCCAGATGGGCAGAGTCGACATCCTGGTGAACAACGCCGGCATCGCCGGCGCCAGCAAGATGACCTGGGAATACACGCCCGAGGAATGGCGCAAGGTCATCGACATCGACCTCAACGGGCCGTTCCTCTGCTCGCGGGCCATCGTGCCGGGCATGATTGCCCAGAAATACGGGCGCATCGTGAATACGGCGTCGATTGCCGGCAAGGAAGGCAACCCTAACGCCGCCGCCTACAGCGCGGCCAAGGCCGGCCTCATTGGCCTGACGAAGTCTCTCGGCAAGGAGCTCGCCCAGGCCGGAGTGCTGGTGAACTGCATCACGCCGGCGGCCGCCAAGACCGAGATCTTCAACCAGATCAGCGAGCAGCATATCCAGTACATGCTCTCCAAGATCCCCATGGCGCGGTTCGTCGAGGTCAACGAGATCGCGGCCCTCGTCGCCTGGCTGGCCTCGGAGGATTGCAGCTTCACCACCGGCGGAGTGTTCGACATCTCCGGCGGCCGTGCCGTCTACTAAGCCGATGGCTGTCACCGCCAGGGATCTCGCACGCGCCCGCAAGCGGCTCTACACCGCCGTCCTCTCGGACGTGCTGGACGGCCTGGGCTACCGCCAGCAGGCGATGAGCCCGGCCATCCGGCCGCTCGACGAGGCGCTGGTGATGTGCGGCCGGGCGCGTACCGCGCTCTACCGCGAGGTCTTCCACATCGCCAAGGGCAATCCCTACGAGCTCGAGATCGCGTTGATCGACGATCTCAGGCCCGGCGACGTCGCCATCATGGCCTGCGGCGGCTCGCCGCGTATTGCACCCTGGGGCGAGTTGCTGTCGACCGCCGCCCGCGCCCGCAGGGCGGCCGGCTGCCTGACCGACGGGCTGGTGCGCGACGTGCGCTACATCCGCAAGATGAGGTTCCCGGTCTTCCACGGCGGCATCGGCCCGCTCGATTCCAGGGGTCGAGGCGAGGTCGCCGCCATCGACGTGCCGGTCGAAGTCGCCGGCGTGCGCATCGCGCCGGGGGATCTGGTCTTCGGCGACGTCGACGGCGTAGTCGTGATACCGCGCCAGGTTGAGACGAAGGCGCTCGCCCTCGCCTTCAAGAAAGTGGCCAGCGAGAATACGGTGCGCGCCGAGCTCAAGCGCGGCGACAGGCTACGGACGGTGTTCGCCCGGCACGGAATTCTTTAACGATAGAAGATCGTCGGCAGCCAAAGCACCATGGTGGGCCAGTAAGTCACGACACCCAGCGTGAACAACAGCGGAATGAGGAACGGCGCGCAGGCCTTGGTGGCGCGCTCGAACGAGATATTGGCCACCCGCGCCAGTACGTAGAGCACCATGCCGACCGGCGGTGTCAGCAGCCCGATCATCAGGTTCAGCACCATGATCAGGCCGAAATGCACCGGATCGACGCCGATCTTCTGCATCAGCGGCAGCAGCACCGGGACCAGGATGGTGATCGCCGCGATCGTTTCCATGAAACAGCCGACGATCAGCAGGAAGATGTTGACCAGCAGCAGGACGGCCCACGGCTCCGAGGTGATGGAGAGCACTATGTCGGCTACTTGGTCTGTCACCTTCGTCGTGGTGATCAGGTAGCCGAAGATGGAGGCACCGGCGACGATCAGCAGCACGATCGCCGTGGTCTCCACCGTCTCCATGCTGACCTTGACCAGGCCGCGCCAGGTCAGCGTGCGATAGAGCACCATGGCGAGGAACATCGCGTAGGCCGTGGCGGCGATGGCCGCCTCCGTCGGCGTGAAGACGCCGGTGGTCATGCCGCCGATCAGCAGGACCGGGGTCATCAGCGGCAGGAAGGCGCGCTTGAAGGTGAACCACAGCACAGAGAGGGCAAAAGCCGCGTCCCGGTGATAGCCGCGCACATGGGCGTACCAGGTGACCATGGCCATGATGGTCGCCGCCATGAACAGCCCGGGAATCAAGCCGGCGGCGAAGAGCTGGCCGATCGAGGTGTTCGCCATCACGCCGTAGATCACCAGCGGCAGCGACGGCGGAATGATCGGACCGATGGTCGACGAAGCGCCCGTGATGCCGACCGCGAACTCCACGGGGTAACCATGGTCGCGCATGGCCTTGATCTCGATATTGCCGAGGCCGCCGGCGTCGGCCACGGCTGTCCCCGACATGCCGGCAAAGATCACCGAGCCGACGACGTTGACGTGACCCAGGCCGCCCTTCAGCCAGCCGACCAGGGCGACGGCGAAATCGTAGATACGCTCGGTGATGCCGCCCGAGTTCATCAGGCTGCCGGCCATGATGAAGAAGGGAATCGCCAGCAGGGGGAACGAATCCACACCGGCGATCATGCGATGCACCACGACGAGGTGCGGCATGATCCCTTCACCCATCACGAGAAGCAGCGACGCACCGCCGAGCGCGACGGCGACCGGCACTCCGACGCAGAGCAGAAGCAGGAACGAGGCTATGAGAATACCGCTCATTGATGCCGGCCCTCCGTGCGCACCCGGGTGAGCGGGCTCTCTCCGTCACGCCAGTGACGCCAGGCCACCTGGGCCGAGCGCACGGTCAAGGCGGCGAGCCCGATCGTCGCCGCACCGAAGACGTAGCTCATCGGCCAGTCGATGACGACCATGCGCTGGGTCGTCATGATCTGCGTGACCAGCCAGCCGAGATAGGTGGCGTAGGCATAAAAGAGAACGACGACCGCATCGACAAAGGTCGAGAGCGCCAGGGCGATGCTGCGGCCGAGATACAGGTAGAAAAACTCAACGACGATATGCGAATGACGCCGCGACGCCATGGCACCGCCGACGAAGGTAGTGCAGATCAGGAGATAGCGGGCGATCTCCTCGGTCCAAGCCAGAGAATCGTTGAGGACGTAGCGCGTAAAGAACTGCAGAAAGACGACGATCGCCAGGCCCCAGAAGAAGGCGAATGCGATCCAGTCCTCGATGCCGTACTCCGAGAGGTCGGCCTGGTTGGCGAGATCGACGGATCCGATGAGCGGCTCGCCGAGATTGGGCCCCTGCGGGGCGGCGTCCTTCACGTGGTTCCCCCTGTCCGGCGCATGCGGCAGGTCGCGCTGCCGCCGCTCTTCTCAGGCCGTTCTTTTCGCGTGACGGTCATGGCGTGGCAAGCAAAAATCGGCCCGACTGCTTCACGACCGGCAGGACGCCTCCGGAGGATCGCCCATCCATGACCAAGATCGCGCGCATCGAAATCTCGCAGGTCGATCTGCCGCCAAAGGTGAAGCGCACCGACGCCATTCAGGCGTTCCTCACCCAGGAGACACCGATCGTCCGCATCGTCACCGACGACGGCGCGGAAGGCACGGGCTACAGCTACACGATCGGCCAGGGCGGATCGTCGGTCGTAGCCCTGATCCGCG
>VGEI01000370.1 GCA_016869415.1 Alphaproteobacteria bacterium | reverse complement strand
AGAAGCGGCTGGCGAGTCATGCCGTGCGCGGCTGATCGCCAGTTGTGCGGCGGCTTTCTCACCATGTCCTCGAAGGCGGCCGGAGGCATCGATATGGTACCTTAGTAGTATTCATAGGGTGACCTATAATTCCTCATAGGTCGGTCTGCAATACGGTGTTGAAGCTTTCTCCCTATACCGGGGTGCAATCCGCTCGCGCGGCGCATCCGATAAGGGAGAATTTTAGATGTCCAGCCCTACGTCCACCGCAACCGGCTCCTCCGGCTTCTGGAACCTGAAGATCCGCGGCCGCCTGATGGCCGGCTTCGGGGCGATCTGCCTCGTGCTTGCGGCGGCGGTGGGCTACACCGTCACGCAGGTCGGCACGGTCTCAACCGCGACCGACCGCATGGTCAATCTGCGGGTGCCGGTCGCCCAGACCAGCACGGAGCTGGTTGCCAACCTCTATTCGACCCTGGCCACCTTGCGCGGCTACCTGTTGACGGGCAATCCCCAGGGCAAGGCCGACCGGGCGGCGATGTGGCAGGAGCTCGGGCAGAACAGCGCCACCTTCGACCGGCTTGCCGCCCGCTTCACCGACCCGGCGAACCGCGAGAAGTGGCAGCAGATCAAGCTCACCCTGGCCGAGTTCCGCGCCGCCCAGGACAGGGCGGAGACCATTGCCTTCACCGCCGACGCTTTCCCCGCCACCAAGGTTCTGCTGGAAGAGGCGGCGCCGCGCGCCGAAGCGATGACCCGCGCGATCACCGCCATGATCGACGACGAAGACAAGCAGGAGGCGACGGCGGCGCGCAAGAGTCTGCTCAAGACGATGGCGGATGTGCGGGGCAATCTCGGCCTGGCGGTCGCCGGCATTCGTGCCTTCCTGCTGAGCGGCGATGCCGCCTTCAAGGACGGGTTCAACGCCCGTTGGACCGTCGTGCAGCGCGCCTTTGCCTCGCTGGGCGAGCAGAAATCCCTGCTGACCCCGGCGCAGGCCAATGCCTACGAGACCTTTGCCAAGGCGCTCGCCGAGTTCGGGCCGCTGCCGGCACGGATGTTCGAGATCCGCGAGTCGGCGCGCTGGAACGTGCCGGTCCACATTCTCGTGACCGAGGCGGCTCCGCGCGCCGGGAAGATCCTCGACATTCTCGACGGGCCGAAAGGCAGCGACGGGACCCGCTCGGGCGGCCTCAAGGACGCGCAGCAGCAGCTTCTCGCCACCGACGCCGGCAAGGTGCTGGGCGATATCGGCTTCCTGCAGACTGCCTTGTGGGTCCTGCTGGGCATCGGTCTGGCGCTCGCCGGGGCGATCGCCCTGCTCACGGCGCGCGCGATCGTCAACCCGATCGCCGGCATGACTGGTGCCATGCAGAAGCTGGCCGGCGGCGACAAGACCGTGGAGATCCCGGCCAAGACGCGCACGGACGAGATCGGCACGATGGCCGCTGCCGTGCAGGTGTTCAAGGACAACATGATCGAAGCCGAGCGCCTTCGCGGCGAGCAGGAGGCGATGAAGAAGCGCGCCGAGGCCGAACAGCGGGCCGCCATGCACAAGCTGGCGGACGAGTTCGAGGCCTCGGTCAAGGGCGTCGTGCAGACGGTAGCTTCGTCCTCGACGCAGCTTCAGTCGACGGCGCAGTCGATGTCGGCGACGGCCGAGGAGACCAGCCGCCAGGCCACCGCCGTGGCGGCGGCCTCGGAGCAGGCCTCGACCAACGTGCAGACCGTGGCCTCGGCCGCCGAGGAGCTGTCCTCGTCCATCGCCGAGATCAGCCGCCAGGTCAGCGAGTCGACCAAGATCGCCGGCTCGGCCGCCGAGGAGGCCAGCCGGACCAACGTCCAGATCAAGGGCCTGGCCGAGGCGGCGCAGAAGATCGGCGATGTGGTCAAGCTGATCAGCGACATCGCGGCCCAGACCAACCTGCTGGCGCTCAACGCCACGATCGAGGCGGCACGCGCCGGCGAGGCCGGCAAGGGCTTCGCGGTCGTCGCCTCCGAGGTGAAGAGCCTGGCCACGCAGACGGCCAAGGCCACCGAGGAGATCAGCGCCAAGGTGGCGGAGATGCAGACGGCGACCGGTCAGTCGGTGCAGGCCATCGACGGCATCACCGGCACCATCGGGCGGATCAACGAGATCGCCACGACCATTGCCGCGGCTGTCGAGGAGCAGGGTGCGGCGACGCAGGAGATCGCCCGCAACGTGCAGCAGGCTTCCGCCGGCACCACCGAGGTCTCGTCCAACATCGGCGGCGTGACGCAGGCTGCCTCGGAAACCGGCGCGGCCGCCACTCAAGTGCTCTCGGCGTCCGGCGAGCTCTCGAAGCAGTCCGAAACCCTGGGCAGCCAGGTGGACGCCTTCATCGCCAGGATCCGGGCCGCCTGACCCGGCGCGAGGCTACAGCGGCGGCCGATCTCAAAGCTTCGAGACCGGCCGCCGCCTGCAGCCCGGCCTCGCCCTCCTCTTGGGGTGTCAAGCGAGACCCGATCAAGCGAACTCTTTATCCCGCCTTCGTCAGCCTCGCGCACTGTCCCGGCATCCGCGCCATGGACGAGAACCGCCCGAACAGCCGGGGATGCTGCGTGTCTCGAGCTTCATTCTTGTTCCCTCCCCCCTTGAGGGGGGAGGGAGTCTGAAAAGACGCCCTCGCCGAACTCTCACACCACGATATTGATGATGCGGTTGGGGACGACGATCACCTTGCGCGGCGGCTTGCCGGCCATCGCGGAGATCACGTTGGGCTGAGCCAGTGCCGCTTCTTTCGCCTGTGCCTCGCCGCAGTCGCGCGGCAGGGCGACAGTGGCGCGCAGCTTGCCGTTGACCTGCACCGCCACGGTCACGGTGTCGTCGACCACCAGCGCAGGATCGGCCTTCGGCCAGGGCTCGAAGCAGAGCAGCGTCTTGCCGCCGAGAACGGCCCACATCTCCTCGGCCAGATGCGGAATCATCGGGCCGGCAAGCCGGCAGACGATGCGCAGTCCTTCGGCCAGCACCCAGGCCTCGCCGGCCGATTTGCCGTCGAGCTCCTCGAGCGCGTTCGACAGCGTGCGGATCTGCGCCACCGCGACGTTGAAGCGGAAACTCTCCAGGCTCTCGGAGACGGCGGCGACGGTCTTGTGCACGGCACGCCAGGCCTGCTCCGCCTTGGGCGAGAGCTCGGCGGGCTTGGCCGTGCCGGGCGGCGGCAGCGCCACCGGCGGCTCCTCGGCCAGGCGGTGCAGTCGGTTGATGTAGCGCCACGCCCCGTCGACGCCGGCCTCGGTCCATTCGAGGTCGCGCTCGGGTGGGCTATCGGAGAGCATGAACAGGCGCGCGGTGTCGGCGCCGTAGGCATCGATGATCGCCGCTGGTGCGACCACGTTCTTCTTCGACTTCGACATGACTTCGCGGCGGCCGATTGTCACCGGCCTGCCGGTCGCCGTCTCGATCACGCTGCCGTCGTCGGCCTTCGCGATCTCTTCCGGGTAGAGCCACTTGCCGTCAGCGCTGCGGTAGGATTCGTGGCAGACCATGCCTTGCGTGAACAAACCGGCGAAGGGCTCGTCGAGATTGGCATGGCCGGTCTTGCGCATGGCGCGGGTGAAGAAGCGCGAATAGAGCAGGTGCAGGATGGCGTGCTCGACGCCGCCGATATACTGGTCGACGGCCAGCCAGTAATCGGCCTCGCTGCGCACCACCGGCGTCTCGGCGCGCGGGCTGCAGAAACGCGCGAAATACCAGGACGAGTCGACGAAGGTGTCGAAGGTGTCAGTCTCGCGCCGCGCCGGCTTGCCGCAATCCGGGCAGTTGACGTGCTTCCAGGTCGGGTGATGGTCGAGCGGGTTGCCCGGTCTGTCGAAGCTCACATCGTCGGGGAGCTTCACCGGCAGATCCTTCACCGGCACGGATACGATGCCGCAATCGTGGCAGTGGATGACCGGGATCGGGCAGCCCCAGTACCGTTGACGGGAAACCAGCCAGTCG
>VGEI01000369.1 GCA_016869415.1 Alphaproteobacteria bacterium | reverse complement strand
ACATCGGTCGCTCGACGGGAGCCACCGACGCCGACGAGGTCCGCTGGCGCGAGCCGCGCGAGCGATTTCTCGGGGACCTCCTGTTCCCCGGTAACTCGCAAATGGACCGTCAGCATTATCACCGGCTGAGGGCCGAAGGGCATAACCGGCTGACAGCACCTCTCTACGCCCTGGCCTTCACCGTGATCGCCCTGGCGGCTCTGCTTTCAGGTGATCACAACCGCCGCGGTCAGGCGCGACGCATCATGATCGCCATCGTCCTCACCGTTGCGGTCCAGTCGGGTAGCGTCCTAGCTAGCGGCCTTGCTTCACGGCATGGCTCGTTCATTCCGCTGATTTATGCCAACGTGCTGCTGCCGGCCGGCATCGCGCTCTGGTGGATGCTCCGGCACCCGCGCCGCCGTCGCCAACCGGCGAACTGGATGCCGCAAGAGGCGTAATATCCGCCTTGGCCGGGGGTCGTTCGGCCCTGCGGCACTAGGTGTCTAGTCCCGCGTTCGATGGGTTAAGCCGCCTTGAGCCGGCCGTTCGTCCGGTGATGGAGCCGCGCTTCTTCGACTTCGAATCGCCTAGCCGCGATTCATCCGGTTATCGACCAGATCCTTGACCACCGCCGGATCGGCCAGGGTCGAGGTATCACCCAACTGTTCGTGCTCGTTGGCCGCGATCTTGCGCAGGATACGACGCATGATCTTGCCTGATCGCGTCTTGGGCAGGCCTGGCGCCCATTGGATCAAGTCGGGCGTGGCGATAGGGCCGATCTGTTTGCGTACCCAGCCGACCAGCTCTTTGCGCAGTTCTTCGCTCGTGGCTTCACCGGCATTGAGTGTCACATAGGCGTAGATGCCCTGGCCCTTGATGTCGTGCGGATAGCCGACCACGGCAGCCTCGGCGACTTTGGTGTGGGCGACGAGCGCGCTTTCGACCTCCGCGGTGCCGAGGCGGTGTCCGGCGACGTTGATCACGTCATCGACGCGGCCGGTGATCCAGTAGTAGCCGTCGGCGTCGCGCCGGCAGCCGTCACCGGTGAAGTACTTGCCCTTGAAGGTCGAGAAATAGGTCTCAACGAAGCGCTTGTGGTCGCCGAAAACCGTGCGCATCTGGCCCGGCCAGGAATCGGTGATGCACAGATTGCCCTCGCAGGCCCCGTCGAGCGGCTTGCCGTCGTTGTCGACGATCTCGGGCTTCACGCCGAAGAACGGCTTGGTGGCCGAGCCCGGCTTGGTCGGAATGGCGCCGGGCAACGGCGTGATCAAGATGCCGCCGGTCTCGGTCTGCCACCAGGTGTCGACAATCGGGCAACGCCCGTCACCGACCACCCGGTGATACCAGAGCCAGGCTTCGGGATTGATCGGCTCGCCGACCGAGCCGAGCAAACGCAGCGACTGGCGGCTGGCCTTCTTCACCGGGGCTTCGCCCTCGCGCATCAGCGCCCGGATTGCGGTGGGCGCGGTGTAGAATATATTGACCTTGTGCTTGTCGACGACCTGCCAGAAGCGTGAGAAGTCCGGATAGTTCGGCACACCCTCGAACATCAGCGTGACCGCGCCGTTGGAGAGCGGCCCGTAAACGATGTAGGTGTGCCCGGTAACCCAGCCGACATCCGCCGTGCACCAGTAGATGTCGCCGTCGTGGTAATCGAAGACGTACTGATGGGTCATGGAGGCGTACACCATGTAGCCGCCGGTGGTATGCAGCACGCCTTTAGGTTTCCCGGTCGAGCCGGATGTGTAGAGGATGAACAACGGGTCTTCGGCGGCCATCTCGGTCGGCGGGCAGACGGCGGACACGGACGGCATCTCGTCGTGGTACCAGATGTCCCGGCCCTGCACCCACTCGACGGCGCCACCCGTGCGCTTGACCACGAGCATCTTCTTCACGCTCGGGCAGGATCTGAGCGCTGCGTCGGCGTTCGCCTTGAGCGGCACCTTGCGGCCGCCGCGTAGCCCCTCGTCAGCGGTGATGACGAAGTTCGAATCGCAATCCTGGATGCGGCCGACCAGCGAGTCTGGCGAAAAGCCGCCGAAAACCACAGAGTGGACGGCGCCGATCCGGGCGCAGGCGAGGATGGCATACGCCGCCTCGGGGATCATCGGCAGGTAGATGGTGACGCGGTCGCCCTTCTTGACGCCGTGTTTCTTCATCACGTTGGCCAGGCGGCAGACCTGCTCGTGCGCTTCCTTGTAGGTGATGTGTTTGCTGTCTTTCGGGTCGTCGCCTTCCCAGATGATGGCCGTCTGATTGCCGCGTTTCGCCAGATGGCGGTCGAGGCAATTGAATGAGGCGTTGAGCGTGCCGTCGTAGAACCATTTGATGTGGACGTCGCCCGTGTAAGAGACGTCCTTGATCTTGGTGTAGGGCTTGATCCAGTCGATGCGTTTGCCGTGCTCGGCCCAGAATCCTTCCGGGTCCTTCACCGAACGTTCGTACATCGCCTTGTACTTGGCAGCGTCAACCCAAGCGGCCTTGGCGAGCGAATCGGGAACGGGAAAAATCTGACCCTGCGACATCGACGTCTCCCTGCGGAAGCGTGAATTTCTTGGCCTGGATTATTGGCACAAAGCCGGCCTGAGACAAGGCTGCGCTCGGCGTCCAGGAGCCGACTCTAAGGGTTTACCCTACGAGCTCGTTGCCGCGCTTGAACAGCTTTTCGGCGCGGTCCGTGCCGGCGAGGATCTCGAGAACACGCGCCAGCACGGCGACGTGAGCACTAGCCATCGGGCGCTTCGACATGTCGAGATTGGCCTTCTGCATCTGCCCGAACAGAACCGTGGCGGTTTTCTCAAACTCCTCGACCGTCTCCAGCACGGCGCCTGCGATCTGCTCTCCGATTCCCAGCGTCCCAGCCGCGCTCTCACTGCGCTTCAGTGCCATGGCATAAAGCTCGGCGTTGCGCACGAAGGCCGGGTCCGGCGGTTGGTCGAATGGCCAGCGCACGGAGGGCCGGGAGCCGCTCGGACCGACAACCGCCGGCGCACCGGTGAGGGCGCTGATCAGCGCGCCCACACCGCTGCCTGCCAGCTTCGTGCCGACCAGCTCGCAGAGCTTGTTGCGCATGATCTCGACTTCCTCGGTCTGGGTCGGGCTGCCGCTGACGGCCAATGCCGAACCGGTGCCGGCGAAGTTGTCGGCGCACTGACTGATGGTCTCCGCCAGCGCCATGGCGGCCTCGCCGATCGGCGTCGTGGGGGAGTCCGCGTCTGCGCCGGGAACCGCGTCGATCAGTTTGCGCACGTCCTGGACCTGGCCCTCGAGCTTGCCGATCATCGCGGCGGTGACAAAACCGGTGATGCCGGCGCTCGACTTGAACCGGCCGGTGTTGGCCAGAACCTCCAGGACGTTGGAGATCTTGAAGGGCTGGGCCATCTGATTCATGACGATGAACAGGGCCGTCTGGATCTGCTCGGGTGCCGCCTTGCGGATGTCGTTCAGCGCCTCGGCCAAGCGGTCGAGATCCGGGTCCTTGAAGTCCTCGATCGGTCTCGGCGGCAAGGCGGCCCGCAGCGCCATCAGCTGCTCGGCGATTGCGGAGGCGCCTACCATCAGCTGCATGGCGTGATAGTGCGATTCAGCGCCGAGCCTCGCCATGAGCGTGCGAGCCTTGCTGGGGAATGCCTCGGCGTCGTCAAGCTCGGGCCTGAGGGTCGCAGCGAACATCTTGCGCAGCTCGGCGACGCTGATGGGCTTGTTCAGCTCCGCTTCCAGTTGCGACAGCTTCGCCTTGTCCGCGCGCTCAACGAACAATGCCCAGGTGGGAATGACGGCGGCGCGCGGGATGCGTGAGGCGGTGCGGCTTTCGGTCTCGCCATCGATCAGCATCTCTTCGAACACCGTGCAGACAAGACGCCGGCCGCGGAGGAGGCGTGGCGGCCTGTGATGCACGATCTGCGACCGAAGGTCGGCCAGCATCTTGCGCGCCGGGGCGCCGTCGGAGCGGTCCTGCACGGATTCGAGA
>VGEI01000368.1 GCA_016869415.1 Alphaproteobacteria bacterium | reverse complement strand
GCCGCCAGCGCGCCAAACGGGCCACCGACCTACCCGACAGCCCACCCGAGGAATAAACCAGGGCGCATGAAGGCCCCCCGCGGGGGGCCTTCATGCCGTCAGCCGTGATGCATTTTTACTCCGGCCAGCCGATGCATTTTTACTCCGGCGTTGACATGGCCAGATGCGCGAGATGCTGACCCTGATGATCGGCGCCAACTATGTGCGGCCCTGCCCGGAAGCCGCCGGCGACGCTGCCCGGGCCGCCAGCACCGCCGCCTTCAACCGCGCCGTGGCCGAGCGGGCCGTTCGCAACGGCGACCTGCAGTATCTGGCCTCGCCGGTGACCGCCGGCGGCATTTCCTTCGACCGTCTGGGGCAGCTGTTCCAGCTCGGCGCTTGGCAGGGCCAGACCGATCTTCCGGGCTATGCCTGGGGGCGGCTGCGGGCCATCGGACAGTCGCTGACCCGCGAGGGCAAGCCCCTCACGACGCCGGAGGACAACCTCGCCGCCATCCGGGAGTCGTTCGCGAAGTACCAGGCCAACGTTCTGCCCGCGGTCAAGCGACTCGGGATCGCGTGATGTCCAGGATCGGCCGAGTCGTTCTGCTTCTCGCCTGTTGCTGGGCGGCGGCCTGGCCGCTGGAGGCCGCGGCTCAGGTGCCACTCGAGGGCGTCTATGCCGTCCAGGGCAGCAGCCCGGGCAGCGCCGGCGTCTATACCGGCGAAGCGACGGTGACCCGCCGCGGCGCCATCTACAAGATCGTCTGGCAGATCGGGGCCGCCCGCCATGTCGGCACCGGGATCCTGGCCGACAACCGGTTTGCAGCCGTTTACCAGCCGCCCGGCGAGCGCCCCGGCATTGTCATATTCGAGACCAGATCGGACGGCAGCTTGGCCGGCCTCTGGACCGCGCTGGGGGCCGATTCGGTCGGGCTCGAGGTGTGGACGCCGAAAACGCGGCCTTGAGCGGCCGGCAGGGGTGCCGCCGCCGCTTCGTCGATTTGGCCATCCGGATATCATGCGCCAAATCCAAACATCCAGCGAAACGCCTGAAACCAAGCGATCCTGCGGCTTTCGGCCATGCCTACCTCGTCAAATCACCAACACGTTTTCCTAATGAGCCCTTGTTTTAAAGGCGGTAGGTGGGTAAGTACGCGTTTATCAGGCTTTGGGAGAGCCTTCGATGTCCATTAGTGCTCGAGCGCGTCTCGGCACCGTCATTCCGCTCATCATCCGGCCCTCCCCGCGGGTCGGCCCGCCCTGGAGCAACGAGGAGCTGGCGCAGCTGTACGGCGTCGCCCAGGTGCTCGGCCGCGCCGGCCTGGCGATTGATACCGAGAACGGCGTGACCGACGAGGGCGATCCCTGGTTCGCCTTCGTCCGCCCCGACACCGTCGAGGTGGTGGCCCATTTCGCCCGCATCGACGGCCGGATCGTCGGCACCGGCCTCTCGGTTGCCGCCCCGGTCACCGGCGAGCGGCTGCGCGAGGTCGTCAGTCAGCTACTGTACCACAGCCGCGGCAAGTCGTTCGCGCTGCGCGACGAGACGCGGTCGGTCATTCTGCGCCCCATCGTCGGCCTCGCCACCTTCGTGGCGATCGGGCTGCTCGCCATGAACGAGGCCGAGGCCCACGGCACCGACGTGCATGAGGACCGGTCCGGATACCTCAAGGCGGCCCTCGACTTCATCGTCGACCACATCCGCGCCACCTCGGACGCTGCCGGTTCGGCGGCCGCCGACGGACGCCAGGCCGCCCCGGCGGCTGCCGAGAACGCGCGCGCCACGGTCAACGGCAACAGCGACGTGTCCGGCACGAAGTACTTCCAGGTGCTGGCCTCGGTCATCGCCATTGCGCTGACCTTCACCGGCTCCGAACAGGGCGCGGAGATGGCGCCGCCCGACCTGCTCGCGATCGAGCGGTTGATCGGCTCGGGCGCGGCCGACACCGCCGCTGCCGGCGAAGGCAGCCCTGCCGAGCAGTCCGGGACCTCCGTGCTCGCCGCCGCCGGCGACGCGGCCGACCCTTCCGAGCGTCCCTGGGACGCGCTCGAGGTCGCCTTCGAGGGCCTCGCCCAGGACGCCCCGGTGCTCGATCTGATCACCGTTCAGGAAGAGCCCGGTCCGGCCGAAGGCACACTGGCGAAGATCGCCGAGCGGCCCGAGGCCGAGGCGACGACGGTGCGCCCGGTTACCGCCCGAGCCGACCTGCTGGATACGTCCCTGGTCGTGCACGACGAGGATTCGCAGCCGGCGGTGGCGCGCGCGGCCGAGCCGGCGGTCGCTGCCTCGACGACTCCCGCCCCCGCGGCGGCGGCCGGTGGAACGGCCGCAACCTTCCTGCTGGCCTATCTCCTGGAGCCGGCCAAGGCTCCTACGCTGATCGAGGGACACTCCTATGTGATGCTCAACTTCACGAGCAGCCTGCAGCCTCGGACCGAGGTCGACAGGGTCGAGCTCGACGACGCCCCCGCCCCGATCGCCTCGCTGACGACGGTTTCGCTCAACAGCGAGACCACGCTCGCCGAGAGCACGCCGACGCAGGCTCCGGTCCAGGTCGTCGCAGAACCTGCCGCGCCCCTGCCGCAGCCGCCGCCGCTGTTCGCCCCGGTTTCCAAGGTGCTCGATCTCGCGGCGGTCGATGAGCAGATGGTCAAGCTGTCGGCGGGCGCCGAGACCGTGCTCTTCAACGGCGGCAATGTGCTGATCCAGAATTTCCAGATGGGCGTCGACAAGCTGCTCGTCGCCAGCCCGCTGCTCGACTGGTCGAAGGCGACCGTGACCATAACCTGGGAAGGCGACGCGGTATTCCGCTTCGACGAGGACTCTAGCGTCACGCTGATGGGCGTGTGGGATATGCTGTCGGCCTGAAGGCCGGCACACGGCAACTTCGATGAGCTAGTGTCGACTGACTCCGGAATTCGCTGTCCGCGAATTTCGGAGTCACGACAACCTAGAACTTCAGCTCCAGCTCCTCGATCATCGCCTGAATCAGCGCCGGCGGCTTCTCGGCCGCCTTCGCCTGCGCGTACTTGGCGCCGAGCTGGTGCGCCATATCCAGCTCGTTCATGCGATGCAGGTTGTGCAGCGACGCCAGGTGAAGATGGGCGAGCCGGATTGCCCCGACCGCCCGCAGCTTCAGGAATGACTCCTCGTCGAGAGACTCGAACTTGGCCTCGTCGATGCGCAGCAGTCCGTCCACCGGCCGCCGGGTCTCGCCCGGTTTCGCCTCGAGTACCCAGGGGATCAGCAGCTCGCGCTCCTGCAGGGCCTGACAGGCCGCGATCATCGCCGGCGTCTCGGTCTCGATGCGCTTCAGCAGCTCGACCGCGCTCTGCAGCAGCGGCGCCGGACGACCGTCCTCGAACAGCGGATCGCCGGCCGAGGCGCTGAGTTGCGGGCATTCCTCGTCGATGCCGAGGACCGGCGGCGCCCCCGCCGGCTTCGCAATCCCGAACGGATAGGCGCGCAGGGTTGCCGGCATGTAGCGGGCGATCCACCGGCCTTCCGGCGTGACGAACAGGTTCTTGTTGGAATACATCGACATCAGCGCGTAGAGCTGGGGACCGGCATCGCGCATGACGAAGACCAGCGGAAACTCGACGGCAGCCCGGGTGATCTCGGGCAGCAGGATGTCGAAGAGGATGGCCGGGCTGGCAAAAGCATAGGAAAACGGCCGCAGCAGGCGCTTGCCGCCATGGCTTTCCCGGCTCACCGGCACGAAGTTAGGCATCAGGGGACCTTGTCACTTGTTCACGGACGCGTTGGAAGCCGCTTTTCTTCCACCGCCGGTCCGGCAGAGGAGATGTCCCGCCCTTTGTTGAACTTGGCGGGACGAGCGTTGCCTGTTGATGATGCTATGCGGCTTGCCGGTCCTTCTCAAGTTTTGTTTTGATCGCGTGCTCGGCCTGATGGGCAGCCAGGGCGGCTCTGAGCGTCGGCAGGTGCTTGTGCGCCTTGAGGCGTCGGAATCCC
>VGEI01000367.1 GCA_016869415.1 Alphaproteobacteria bacterium | reverse complement strand
GGCGGGCTTTCAGTGTATAGTCCCGGCCCTCACGGCGGCGGGGAGACATCCCGCCGCTTCTCCTTGCCGGCGCCAACGTCCCCTGGATTTTCATTCAGACCAGGGCACCGGGGCCGGCTTGGTCCGGCGGTGATGTCACCGCTCCGGGCATTAGCCATAGGGAGACCTTATGCCGTTCTACGAGTACGTCTTCATCGCGCGTCAGGATCTGTCCCCTGCCCAGGTGGACACCCTGGCCGACACCTTCACTGCCATCGTCACCGAGAAGGGCGGTGCTGTGAAGAAGCGCGAATCCTGGGGCTTGCGCAACCTCTCCTTCCGCATCCGCAAGAACCGCAAGGGCCACTACGTCCTGTTCAACCTCGACGCGCCACCGGCGGCGATCGTCGAGATGGAACGCAACATGCGCCTCAACGAGGACGTCATCCGCTTCCTCACGGTGCGCGTCGAGACGCTCGAGGAAGGCCCCTCGGCCGTGCTGCAGAAGCGCGACGACCGCGGTGAGCGCGGCTTCGGCGACCGCGGCGGCTTCGGCGACCGCGACCGCGGCCCGCCGCGCCGCCGTGACGACGGCCCGCGCGAACCGCGCGGCGATGCTCCGATGGATGGAGGCCAGGCATGAGCGACCGCATGGATCGTGGCGAGCGCGGCGGCGACCGCGGTGGTGACCGTGGCGGTGCAGGTGGCGGCGGCTTCGCCGCCCGCCGGCCGTTTTTCCGCCGGCGCAAGACCTGCCCGTTCTCCGGCCCCAACGCGCCGAAGATCGACTACAAGGACGTCCGCCTCCTGCAGCGCTTCATCTCGGAGCGCGGCAAGATCGTGCCGTCCCGTATCACGGCGGTGTCGGCCAAGAAGCAGCGCGAGCTTTCCCAGGCGATCAAGCGCGCCCGCTTCCTCGGCCTCCTGCCGTATGTCGTGAGCTGAGGAGAAACGACGCGGGCTTCGGTCCGCGTCGCCCTCGGACCGGGACGAATCCCATGCCGATCTTCGCGCTTGCCGCGGCGGCCGGGCTCGCCAGCGCCCTGTTTTACGCCATGCCGTACATGACGGGCTCACTGGGCAGCCTGTTCTTCGCCCAATTGGCGCAGCTGCCGCTGTTCGTCATCGGCCTGTGGATGGGTTTCGTGGGAGCGGCGCTCGCGGCCGCGGCGGCCATCATCGCCCTGGCGCTGGCAGGCGGCATGTTCTTCGCCCTCGCCTACACGGCGATCAACGCCCTGCCGGCCGTGGCCATGACCTATCTGGCGCAGCTCAACCGCCCCGGCGCCGAAGGCGGCACCGAATGGTATCCGGCGGGTGCCCTGGTCGGCTGGCTGGTCGGCGTCGCGCTGGCCGCGTTCGGCGTGTACGTCATCGGCTTCAGCGGCACCGAGCAGGGGGCCGAGGGCGCCATACGCAGCTTCGTCGAAGCGGCCCTCAAGCACATGACCTCCGCCGGCCTGGTAGCCGGCGATCCGGTCCGCCTGGCGCCGACGATCGCGCATGTGCTGCCCGGCGTTGTCGCCAATTCCTGGATCGCCATGGTGGTGCTGAACGCGGTGCTGGCCCAGGCGCTGCTCGGCCGCCTGCGCCGCAACCTCCGCCCGGCCCCACGCATGGCCGAGATCGATCTGCCGGGCTGGATGCGCGGCCTCGCCGTCATCGCCCTGGCGGCCAGCTTCTTCCCCGGCCTTGCCGGTTTCGGCGGCGTCAACCTGCTGCTCATTCTCGGCGGCGCCTTCGTGCTCGCCGGGCTCGGCGTGTTTCACGCCATGGCCGAACGCCTGCCCCACGCCCCGCTTCCGCTCATCGCCTTCTATGGAGCGGTAACGCTTGCCTGGCCCGTCCTGGGGCCGATCGTCATCGTGGCGAGCGCCCTGCTGGGTGCCGCCGAACCCTGGCTCAATTTGCGCCGCCGTTTCGGCGGCTCCGGTACCTGAGGAGGTCTCGTCATGGACGTCATTCTGTTGGAACGCATCGAATCGCTCGGCCAGATGGGCGACGTGGTCAAGGTGAAGCCGGGTTATGCCCGTAACTTCCTCCTGCCCCAGAAGAAGGCGCTGCGCGCCACCAAGGAGAACCGCGAGTACTTCGACAAGCAGCGCGCCCAGCTCGAGGCGCAGAACCTGCAGCGCCGCTCCGACGCGCAGGCGGTCTCGTCGAAGATGGAGAACCTGTCGGTGATCATCATCCGGCAGGCCGGCGAGTTCGGCCAGCTCTACGGCTCGGTCACCACCCGCGACATCGCCGCCGCGATCACGGCCGCCGGCTTCACCGTCAACCGCCAGCAGGTCCATCTCGACCAGCCGATCAAGACTCTCGGCCTGCACAAGGCGCGCGTCGCCCTGCATCCCGAGGTGAGCATCAGCGCCACGGTCAACGTGGCGCTGACCGAGGAAGAGGCCGCCATGCAGGCCGCTGGCAAGGTCATCCGCCGTGGCGGCGATGGCGAAGAGACAGCGGCAGCGGCGGAGACGGCGGCGCCTGCGGAGGCAGCACCGGCGGAAGCCGCACCGGCGCCCGCCACGGATGCCAAGGAAGAAGCCGAGCCGAAAAAGAAGAAGGCCAAGGCCAAGAAAGCCGCAGAGTAAGGCGGCGAAAAGTCCCAAACGAACGGCGCCTCCCCGGAGGCGCCGTTTTATTGTGGCCCGCGCCCTATTTTTGAATCTTTCTAAATTGTGGCTTTACAGACGCGGCTAAATTTTTTTACTAAGTGGCGAGGGTCTCGGGGGACCGAGGAGAACGCCATGTTGCTACTCTCGCGCCTGCTAAGGATGCTGGTCACTGTCGGCAGCCTGACGGTCATCGATTCACGCGGCCGGCAACACCGCTTCAAGGGCCGCGCTCCTGGCCCGGACCTGACGATCCGCCTGCATGACCGGTCCGCCGAGCGGGCCATGGGGCTCAGCCCGCGCCTGGCTGTCGGCGAGGCCTACATGGACGGAAAGCTGACCATAGAGAACGGCGACATCTACGATTTCCTTGACTTCTGCGGGCGCAACACGGCGCGCTTCGGCTCCTACGAGAGTTTCGACCCCCTCTACCGTGTCGAGCGTCTCTTCCGGCAGCTGCAGCAGTTCAACCCGGTCGGCCGGGCCCGGCAGAACGTCGCCCACCACTACGACCTGTCGGGCAAGCTCTACGACCTGTTCCTCGACAGCGACCGGCAATATTCCTGCGCCTATTTCCGCACCGACAACGACACTCTCGAGGTCGCGCAAGACAACAAGAAGCGCCATATCGCCGCCAAGCTGCTGCTCAAGCCGGGTTGCCGGGTGCTGGACATCGGCTCGGGCTGGGGCGGGCTTGGCATCTATCTGGCCCGCGCCGGGGCGGGTGAGGTCCACGGCGTCACGCTGTCCACGGAGCAGCACGAACGCTCCAACCGCCGGGCGGCCGAGGCCGGGCTCAGCTCGAAGGTGAAGTTCCACCTGCGCGACTATCGCGAGGAAGCCGGGACCTACGACCGTATCGTCTCGGTCGGCATGTTCGAGCATGTCGGCGTGCGTCACTACGCAGAATTCTTCGGCAAGTTACGGAAATTGCTGGCCGATGACGGTGTCGCCCTGCTCCATTCCATCGGCCGCAGCGACGGGCCCGGGGTAACAAACCCCTGGATCCGCAAATACATCTTCCCCGGCGGCTATTCCCCCGCCCTCTCGGAGGTGGTGAGCGTCATCGAACGCTCAGGCCTATGGGTGACCGACATCGAGGTTCTGCGCCTGCACTACGCCGACACGTTGCGCGAATGGCGCCGGCGCTTCGCCGCGTCGCGCGACGAAGTGCGCAAGATCTACGACGAACGATTCTGCCGCATGTGGGAGTTCTATCTCGCGGGATCGGAAGTCGCCTTCCGCCGTGAAGGCCACATGGTCTTCCAGATCCAGATCGCCAAGCGTGTCGACGCCGTGCCGCGCACGCGCGACTACATGCACGACTGGGAAACCACGCACGCTTCAACCGGCGCGCTAGCGCACTGACCGTCGAG
>VGEI01000366.1 GCA_016869415.1 Alphaproteobacteria bacterium | reverse complement strand
GGATTGACACTCAAGGAGCTGCCCGGCGCGGAGATCTGCTGCGGCTTCGGCGGCACGTTCTGCGTCAAGTATCCCGAGATCTCGGACAAGATGGTGGGAACCAAGGCGGACGATATCCTCGCCACGAGTGCGGACACGCTGCTCGCCGGCGACATGGGCTGCCTGATGAACATGGCGGGCAAGCTCAAGCGCCTGTGTACCGAAACCGGCGCACGCCCGACACGCGTGCGTCATGTCGCCGAGGTTCTGGCCGGCCTGACCGATGAGTCCCCGATCGGCGAGGCCGGCGGCTAGCCATGCAGAGCACCAGCCACGCTTTCAAGGACAATGCGCATGAGGCGCTGGGCAACCGGCACCTGCAGTCGGCGCTGGACAAGATGCGTGCCGGCTTTCCGCAGCGCCGGCTGGACGCTATCGGCAAGCTGCCGGAGTTCGAGGATCTGCGCGAGCAAGGCCGCGAGATCAAGAACCACGTGCTCGAGAATCTCGATTGGTATCTCGAGCGCTACGAGCGCAACGTCATCGCGGCTGGCGGGCATGTGCACTGGGCGCGCACGCCCGAGGAAATGCGCCAGATCGTTCTGGGTTTATGCCGCAAGCTCGGCGCCAGAACTGTCACCAAGGGCAAGACGATGATCGCCGAGGAGGTCGGTCTCAACGACTTCCTCGAGTCCGAAGGCGTGACGCCGATCGAGACTGATCTTGGTGAATACATCATCCAGCTGCGGCGCGAGCCGCCTTCGCATATCATCGCGCCGGCAATCCACCTGACCAAGGGTCAGGTCGAGAAGACCTTCCGCGAAACTCATACGGATCTGCCGCCGGACCGGAACCTCGAGGAGCCGCGCTCGCTGGTCGCCGAGGCACGCACCATGCTGCGCGAGAAATTTCTTAAGGCCGATGTCGGCATCACCGGCGCCAACTTCCTGATTGCCGAGACCGGCAGCTCGGTCATCGTCACCAACGAAGGCAACGGCGATCTGACTCAACTGCTGCCCAGGGCGCATATCGTCCTCGCCAGCTTGGAGAAGATCGTGCCGACGCTGGAGGATGCGGCGGCGTTGCTGCGCCTTCTCGCCCGCTCCGCCACCGGCCAGGACATGTCGGTCTACACCACAGTGTCGACCGGCCCGCGCCGCGCCGAGGATCCCGACGGACCCGGCGAATATCACGTGATACTGCTCGACAACGGCCGCTCCGGTATGCTGGGCACCGAGTTCCAGGAGATGCTGCGCTGCATCCGCTGCGGCGCTTGCATGAATCACTGTCCGGTCTACGGCGCCATCGGCGGTCATGCCTATGGCTGGGTCTATCCCGGGCCCATGGGCGCCGTGCTGACGCCGAGCCTGATCGGCATCGAGAACGCCAAGCATCTGCCCAACGCCTCGACCTTCTGCGGCAAATGCGAAAGCGTCTGCCCGATGAAGATTCCGCTGCCCAAGATGATGCGCCACTACCGCGAGCGGGAGTGGCAGCGCCGGCTGTCGCCGCCGGCCGCCCGCGTCGGGCTGAAGTTCTGGGCGTTCCTTGCGCTGCGCCCGCCGCTCTATCACTTCTTTTATGCCATCGCCGCTCAGGTGCTCGGGCTGCTCGGCCGGCGTCAGGGAAGCTTCTACAACCTGCCCCTGGCGGGGGCCTGGACGGCGACACGTGACATGCCTGCTCCGCAGGGCCGCTCCTTTCAGGAGATGTGGCACCAGCGCCGGAAGAAGAAGGCCGTATGAGCCCGGCGCGCGAGGAGATTCTCGGCAAGTTGCGTGGAGCGCTCAAACGCGGGCCTTTGACCGGCGAGCGCGCCGCGAAACTCGAAGCGCGCCTGGCCAACCATCCCGCCGGGATCGTCCCCCGGCGCAGCGAAGGCCTCGACCGCAAGGGCCTGACCAAGCTATTCGAGGATCAGGCGGTCGAGATCGCCACCACGGTGGAGCGTGTCAGGACGCTGGCCGACGTGCCCCGCGCAGTCGCCGACTACCTCAGCTGCCACAATCTGCCGGCGGAGTTCGCGGCGGCGCCCGATCCGCTCGTCGATAAAGTGCCGTGGTCGGAGCGTCCGCTGCTCAAGCTCAAGCGCGGCAAACCGTCACCGACGGATGCAGTCGGCCTGTCGGTGGGCTTCTGCGGCATCGCTGAGACCGGTACGCTGATGTTGCTGTCCGGGCCTGACAATCCCTCGACGCTCAACTTCCTGCCGGACGATCACATCGTCATCCTGCCGGCAAGCCGGGTGGTCGGACCGATGGAAGAGGCGTGGCGGCAGTTGCGCGAATCGCGAGGTGGCGCCATGCCGCGCACGGTCAATTTCATCACCGGCCCCTCGCGCACCGGCGACATCGAGCAGAAACTCGAAATGGGCGCGCACGGGCCGCGTCGTCAGCATATCCTTATCGTCGAGGATGAGTCGCTCCGCTAAATCCGACGCGGCGTTGTTCGCCGCGCTGATGCGCGATGCCAAGCCGCTGAAGCGCAAGCACAAGGTCGCCCGTCCGGCCGTGGCGCCGCCGGCTCGCGCCGCCGCGAGGGATCCTGCCGGTGCTCTGACTGCAGCACCGCGAGGCGGCGCCGCCCAGCCGGCGCCACCCCTCCCCGATCCCGGCATTGCCAATCCCGGCATCGATAGACGCACGGCCGAGCGGCTGCGCAAGGGCCGGATGGACATCGACCGGCGTCTCGACCTGCACGGCATGACCCAGGACGCCGCACATGCAGCACTGGATCGCGCTGTCGCCTCGGCCTGGCGGGAGGGTCTGCGCATGCTGCTGGTCATCACCGGCAAAGGTTCTGCAAAGGACGGTGGCGGTGTGCTGCGCCGCAACCTGCCGCGCTGGCTGGCCGTTGGCGCCAATGCGCCGCGGGTCTTACGTATCGAACCGGCCCGCCCGCAGCACGGCGGTGCTGGCGCGTTCTACGTGCTGCTGCGCCGGCAGCGGCCGTGACGCCCTTTGGCAGCAAGGTCCGCGCCCTGCGCGAGCAGCGCGGTGTGACGCTCAAGCAGCTGGCGGGTGCTCTGGAGATCTCGCCTGCCTATCTCTCGGCGCTCGAGCATGGCCATCGCGGCCGACCGACCCCGGCGCTGCTCGTGCAGATCTGCGAGTATTTCCACCTGATCTGGGACGATTACGAGGAGATGCACCGCCTCGCCCGGCTGTCGCACCCGCGTATCCAGGTCGATACCCGCGGCCTGTCACCGGCCGCGACCGAGCTCGCCAATCTGCTGGCCGAGCGCATACACGGCCTCGACGAGGACACGGTCGCCGCTGCCCTCAAGCTGCTCAAGTCTGCCCCCGACGTCCCTCGTCCCAAGCGCCGCGGGCGGGGCCGTCCGCCGGGATAGCCGGCGCTCGGCGTGGCAAGGCTGCGTTTACGCGGCAGGCGGGATGAGGACTTGCCGCTCGCCGCCGTCGCGTTTGCTCGCCCTGCGCTAGCGCCGGCTGTCGAAGCTGTAAGCAGACGGGCCTTTTGTCGTCTCGTCGACCACCAGGCGGTGCTGCAGCGGCGGGAAGGCCCGCTGGCGGCAGTCCGCGCGCTCGCACAGCCGGCAGCCCACCCCGATCTCGGTAACCGCTTCGAGCCGCTCGAGATCCAGGCCGTCGGCGTAGACCAGAGACTTGGCGTCGTCCACGGCGCAGCCGATGCCGACCGCGTGGCGGGAGGCCGGTGCGTGGTAGGAGCCGCCGGACCGCTCGACGGTGCGGGCGAGACAGAAAAACGTAGCGCCGTCCGGCAGGCGGGCGATCTGGCTGCGGATCAGACCTGGGGTTAGAAACGCCTCGTGCGTCACCCAGCGTGGGCAGGAGCCGCCGAAGCGCGAGAGATGGAATCCAGCGGCCGAGAAACGCTTGGTGACGTTACCGGCAATGTCGACACGCACGAAGAAAAACGGTACGCCACGGTCGGTGGGGCGCTGCAAGGTCGAAAGACGATGGCCAGCTTGCTCGAACGAGACACCGAAGCGGTGCATCAGGGTCTCGA
>VGEI01000365.1 GCA_016869415.1 Alphaproteobacteria bacterium | reverse complement strand
GTGCAGAACGGGGCGGGCGAGCGCCTTGTCGAGGTGACTAACAAGGACAAGCCCTACAACGAGAAATCGCGTGGCTATCACAGCGACGCCTATCTGCCCTTCCATACCGATGCCACCAAGGGCGAGGCCCAGCCAGTCCATATCGTCGGCCTGATGTGCCTGGAGACCGCCGAATCCGGGGGGCTGAGCGCCATCGCCAGTGCCGCCTCCCTGCACCGCACCGTCGCCGAGGAACGGCCCGACCTTCTGCCGATCCTGGAGCGGGGCTTCCGCCACCACCGCCGCGGCCAGCAATTGCCCGGCGAGTCGCCGCTCTCCGTGGAGCCCATCCCCGTGTTCAGCGTCTTCAACGGCGCGCTGCACTGCCGCTACAACCGCAACCCGATCAACTGGGCGCGCAAGGAAGGCGAGATCCACACGGCGCAGGACATCGAAGCCCTGGACTTCGTCGACGCGGTGCTGGCGCGGCCGGATTTCCCCCTATCGATGGAGCTGCGCAAGGGCGATATGCAGTTCATCGCCAATTACGCGATCCTCCACTCGCGCACCCAGTACCGGGATGCCCCGGACCGTAAACGCCTTCTCCTGCGCCTCTGGCTGAACGACCGGACCAGCCGGCGGACGACTGGCAATCTCCTCGACCGCTTCTCTTCGCCCGCCTCGCGCTTCCAAGCGAAGGATTGAAGCCGCTTTAAGGACGCCCGCCCTCAGGCTGAAGGCACGGGAAGGAAAATTCAGCGCGCTTCGGAAATCCGACGGATCAGGAGCAGCCGCAGCCGGCCTTGGACTCGGCCTTCGCTTGGGCATCGGCGACGCAGCAGGCATCGCTGCCGGCGGGTGCGGGGCCGCCGCAGCAACCTTCTTCGGCGGTGGCAACGACGACCGGCTGCTTCGCCGGGCCGCAGCAACCTGCTCCCGAAGCTACCGTCGTAGCCTTGCGCGGCGTGACAGTGCACACCCCGGTCTGCGGCAGGTCGAGCTCGACGCGCTTGGCCGCCGCATGGTCGCCCACCAGCGAAGCGACGATCGAGCGCACCTGCTCGTAGCCGGTGGCCAGCAGGAAGGTCGGGGCGCGGCCGTAGCTCTTCATGCCGGCGATGTAGAAATTCTTTTCCGGGTGAGCCAGCTCGGCGGCCCCGTGCGGACGCACCGTGCCGCAGCTGTGCAAGTTGGGATCGATCATCGGCGCCAGGGTCGGCGTGGTCTCCAGCCACGGATCGAGGCCGAGCCGGACTTCCTGAAGGAAGGAGAAATCCGGCCGCAGGCCGGTGGCCACTATGAGGCGATCGACATGCAGCTCCGTCTCGCGCTCGCCCAGCAGGCCATGCAGGCGCAGGCGGCCGTCGCTGTGCCGCTCCAGCCTTCGCGCCCGGAAGGCGGTGAGCAGCTCGACCCGGCCGGAGGCCACGGCCTCGCGGGCATCCGTGCCGAGCTCGCCGCGCGCCGCCAGCTGGTCGGCCGATTCGCCGCCGAACAACGTCGAGGTGTCGGCACGGCGGACCGCCCAGAGCACGCGGGTCTGCGGGCTTTCTTCGGCCAGCGCCGCGAGATCGAGCACGGCATTGATCGCCGAGTGGCCGCTGCCGACCACGACCGTCGTCTTTCCGGCATAGTGTTCCCGCTGCGTGCCGAGCACGTCGGGAATGCCATAGGCGACGGCGTCACGCGCGGCGCGCTCACCCGGCACGGGATAGCCGCCGCTGCCCAGCGGGTTGGGTGAAAACCAGGTGCCCGAGGTGTCGATCACGGCGCGGGCCAGCAGCTCGTACTCCTCGCCCTTGGCGGGGGAGACGCGCAGCGCGAAGGGCTGCCCGTCGCGGCCCGTGGTCTTCACCTTGTCGAAATCGCGCCTGCCGACCGCGGTGACGCGCGCATCGAGGCGGATGTGGCGCTTGAGCGAAGGCAGGGAGGCGAGCGGCTCCAGGTAGAGGGAGACGATCTCCCCTCCGGTCGGCAGACCGTCGGGATCGGGATGCGACCAGCCGGCCGCCTTGAGCAGGCGCAGCGCCGCCTTGTCGATGTTGTAGCGCCAGGGCGAGAAGACGCGCACATGCGCCCACTGCCGGATGGCATGGCCGACGGCCGGGCCGGCCTCGAGCAGGACGAAAGGCTCGCGGCGCTCGGCCAGGTGGGCGGCGGCGGCGAGCCCGACCGGGCCGGCCCCGATGATGGCGACGGGAAGAACAGTCATGGGAATCTCCTGAGTCAGCAGGTCTTGGCACGCCGCGCAGCAGCGGCCGGTTTCGGCTCAACAAGGGGCGAACACATCTCCGGCCGGCCCTTGCAGCAATCCTGGGTGAGAAAATCGAGCAGCCCGCGCATGCCGTCGAAATTGGCCGAGTAGATGATCGAGCGACTCTCGCGCCTGGAGACCACCAGTCCGGCGCGGCTGAGATAGGCGAGATGGAAGGACAGGGTCGAGGCGGGTGCGCCGAGGCTTTCGGCGATCTCGCCCGCCGGCAGTCCCTCGGGACCCGCCGTAACCAGCAGGCGGAAGACCTCCAACCTGGTCTCCTGGGCGAGGGCCCCCAGCGCTTCGATGGCTTGCTTAATCTCCATAATTCTATAAATATAGAATTATAGAATCGATGTCAAGTCCACTCTATAAAGAGGCCCCGATGAGCCCCCGAATCCGCAACGTGCTCTTCCTCTGCACCGGCAACTCCGCCCGCAGCATCCTGGCCGAAAGCCTGATGAACCATCTCGGGAGTCGGCGTCAGGGAGGGGAGCGCTTCCGCGGCTTCAGCGCCGGCAGCTTTCCCAAGGGTGAGGTGCATCCCCTGTCGCTGGCGCTGCTCGATTCGCTGAGGATTCCGCATGAGGGCGCACGCAGCAAGAGCTGGGACGAGTTCGCACGGGCCGAGCGCCGGCGATGGATTTCGTCTTCACGGTCTGCGACCAGGCCGCCGGCGAGGCCTGCCCGATCTGGCCGGGCCATCCGGTCACCGCCCACTGGGGCGTGCCGGATCCGGCCGCGGTCGAAGGGTCCCATGAGGTGCGGATGAAAGCGTTTCGCGAGGCGTTTCACGCCCTGAAGCAGCGCATCGATCTGTTCCTCAGCCTGCCGATCGAGAACCTCGACCGGCAAGCCCTGCGGAACCGCGTGCAGGAGATCGGCCGGGATTCGGGGAGAGCGTCGTGAGTCCCGGCACGTTGCGCTGGCGGATTGTTTGCGAGGCCATCGCCACGGCCCTGCTGCTCATCGCCGTGGTCGGCTCGGGCATCATGGCCGAGCGGCTGAGCGGCGGGAACACGGCACTCGCCCTGCTGGCGAATTCGATCGCCACGGGCGGCGCGCTCTTCGCCCTCATCCTGACCTTCGGCCCGCAGAGCGGCGCGCAGATGAACCCAGCGGTGACGCTCGCTGCCGCCTGGCAGGGCGAGCTGCCCGCGGCGACGGCGGCCGCCTATGTCGCAGCACAGGTGGCGGGCGCGATCGCCGGCGCCTGGCTGGCGCATGCGATGTTCGCGCTGCCGATCCTGCAGACCGGGCAGCATGTGCGGACGGGGTTCGGGCAATGGCTGGCGGAAGCCATCGCCACGTTCGGGCTGCTCGCCGTCATCGCCGGCAGCCGCCGGCATGGCATCCCGGCCACCGCCGGCGCGGTCGCCGCCTATATCACCGGGGCCTATTGGTTCACCGCCTCGACCTCCTTCGCCAATCCGGCGGTCACCGTGGCCAGGGCGCTGAGCGACAGCTTCGCCGGCATCGCACCCAGCGATGCGCCCGGCTTCATCGCCGCGCAGGTGGTGGGGATGGCTCTGGCGCTGCCGCTGCTCAAGAGACTGCGCGCCTGACTTCGCCTATCGAGAGACGGCCGAGCGGCGGCAGGCTCAGGACAAGACCGCAGGATGGGTTTGCCTTTCTTGTACGTTTGACGTACAGTGTAAAGCCGTTTCACCATGATCCGCTCCTTCAAGTCTCGCGATACCGAGCGCCTCAACGGCGGCGAACGGGTGAAGCAGTTTGA
>VGEI01000364.1 GCA_016869415.1 Alphaproteobacteria bacterium | reverse complement strand
CCCCGGAACCGTCTGGTCGTGGCCCTGGCCTATGACGGGCTCTGCACCTTCGAGTTCGGCGTCGCGGTGGAGGTCTTTGGCCTCAAGCGGCCGGAATTCGATTTCCCCTGGTACAGGTTCATCGTCTGTGGGGTCGAGCGCGGGTCGTTAAGGGCCACCGGCGTCGTCGCCGTACGGCCGAAATACGGGCTCGACATGCTGAGCCTGGCCGGCACGATTATCATTCCTGGCTGGCGCGATTGCAGCGCGGCGCCCCCCGAACGGCTGCTCGCGGCCTTACGTAAGGCGCACGCACGCGGTTGCCGCATCCTGACTATCTGTTCGGGTGTCTTCGTACTTGCGCAGTCCGGCCTGCTCGACGGCAGGCGCGCCACCACGCATTGGCGCTACACCGACGAGTTGCAGCGCCGCTATCCGAAGATTGAGGTTGATCCGGGCGTGCTCTATGTCGACGAAGGCAACTTGCTGACCTCGGCCGGCAGTGCTGCGGGGATCGATCTTTGCCTGCATCTGGTGCGGCGCGACTATGGCGCGCGTGTAGCCAACGCCGTGGCCAAGCGACTGGTGGCGCCGCCGCATCGCGATGGCGGCCAGTCGCAATACATCGCGCCGCCGCCGGCCAGTGAGGCGGCGGGCAACGGCGCCAGGCTCGCGCGGGTGCTCGATTGGGCGGTCCTGCATCTCGATGAGGAATTGCCGGTGGCGCGTTTGGCGGCCGAGGCGCGGATGAGCCTGCGCACCTTCGAGCGCCGCTTCCGCCAGGAGACCGGTGCCACTCCCAAACAGTGGCTGGCGCGCCAGCGGCTGCGGCGCGCCCAGGAGCTGCTGGAGACCACGCAGCGCGGCGTCGAGCGCATCAGTGCCGATTGCGGCCTGTCGCCGGAGACGCTGCGCCGCCACTTCAACCGCCTGCTGCACACCAGCCCGACCGCCTACCGCCGCACCTTCGCCGCGCACAGCTGATAGCTACAGGCCGCATGAATAGCGGCTGCGTCGCCGGCGCATTTGATGTAAGAACGTTTCACATGAGCTGGTCCAAGGACTCCGGCAGCGGACGGCGCGGCTACCACCACGGCAATCTGCGCGAGGCGCTGATCCAAGCCGCACTCGACCTGATCGCCGAGAAGGGACCGGCGGGCTTCACTTTCGCCGATGCGGCGCGCTCGGCCGGGGTCAGTTCGGCAGCGCCCTATCGCCACTATCGCGATCGCGAAGCTCTGCTTGCCGATGTGGCGCGACGCGGCTTCGAATTGTTTGGGGAACGGCTCGCCCGTGCCTGGAACGAGGGCAAGCCCGATCCCTATGCCTCGTTCGAAGGCCTCGGCCGAGCCTATCTGGCGTTTGCCCGCGAAGAGCCGGCCTACTATTCGGCGATGTTCGAAGCGGGCGTGCCGCTAAGCGCCGATCCCGCGCTGCGCCAGGCCTCGGACCATGCGTTTGCCGTGTTGCGCAACGCGACTGAGACCCTAATTAACACCCTGCCGAAAGAGAACCGGCCGCCGGCGCTGATGATGAGCCTGCATATCTGGGCCCTGTCGCACGGCATCGCCTCGCTGTTTGGCCGTGGCGATGCCGGAAGGCGCAGCATGCCGATGCCGGTCGAAGACCTGCTGGAGGCGGGGCTGCTGGTCTACCTGCGGGGCCTTGGTGTCCAGGCCTCGCCACCGGGGGCGCAGAAATAACCGCTTCCGGGCCACTTGACTTGCGCTACAGCAGACGCTATGTAAATGTTATAAACATTCACATTAGGGGTGTTTGACGATGAGTGCGGCGACCTTGATCGAGAAACTGGACGACCATGGCAAACCGGCGTGGATCGCCCTCCTGGTCTTCAGCTTCGTCGTTTTCTGGCCCGCCGGGCTGGCTCTTCTGGCTTACCTGATATGGAGTGGACGAATGGGCTGTTGGGGACATAGCGACCGCTGGCAGGCGCGGATGGATCGGCTGCAGGCGAAGATGGACCGTATGCACGAGAAAGCGAGCCGCTGGTCCGGTCGCCATCATCAGCTGCGCACCAGCGGTAACCGCGCTTTCGATGACTATCGCGAGGAGACGCTGCGCCGGCTCGAGGACGAGCAGCGCGAGTTCTTCGACTTCCTGGAGCGCCTGCGGCACGCCAAGGACAAGCAGGAGTTCGACCAGTTCATGAGCGAACGCGGCCGACGGCGCGACGAGCCGGCACCTCCGCCCGCGGCCTGAGCTCGCACGCGAGTGGACTAACGGCCCTCCCCTCCGCACCGGAGGGGAGGGCCGAAGTATTTCGGGGTCCGGAGTTCTGGCCGGGGGCGCCGTCGGGGCCTATACAACCGGCATGGCTGGCCCTGATCGCATGACCATCTACGCGCCGGCAACCGCCGCCAGCAAGGCGGCGGTCGCTGTGGTGCGTGTCTCGGGCCCGCGCGCCGGGGAGGCACTCGACGCACTGATCGGCCAGCGCCGGCCGGCCGCGCGCCGGGCCACCAGGGCGCGGTTGCGCGATGGCGTCAGCGGCGAGGTGCTGGATGACGCTCTCGTCCTCTGGTTCCCGGCGCCGCACAGCGCGACCGGCGAGAACGTCGCCGAGCTTCACCTCCATGGCGGGCGCGCCGTTCTGGCCGCGGTGCTGGCAGCACTCGGCCGCGTGCCGGGCCTACGCCTCGCCCAGGCCGGCGAGTTCACCCGCCGCGCCTTCGAAGCCGGCAAGCTCGATCTCACGGAAGTCGAGGGTCTCGCCGATTTGATCGCCGCCGATACCGAGGCCCAGCGCCGCCAGGCGCTGCGGCAGCTCGCGGGCGAGTTGGGTCGTCTGACCGAAGGCTGGCGTACAAGGCTCATATCCGCGCTCGCTCAGGCCGAGGCCGAGATCGATTTTCCCGACGAAGGCGACGTGCCGCGCGGCCTGATCGAGGCGTTGCGGCCGGCGTTGGCCAGCGTCGCCGCCGAGATCCGCGCCCACCTCGCCGATCAGCGCGGCGAGAGGCTGCGCGACGGGCTGTCGATCGCCATCATAGGGCCGCCCAATGCCGGCAAGTCGAGCCTGCTCAACTGTCTGGCCCAGCGCGAGGCGGCCATCGTTGCCGCCACGGCGGGAACGACGCGGGACGTCGTCGAGGTGCAGCTCGATCTCAATGGCTACCCGGTTACCCTAGCCGACACGGCGGGCCTGCGCGATCTCTCGGGCGATGACAACGATGCGCACCGGGAAATCGAGCGCGAAGGTATGCGCCGCGCGCTGGTGCGGGCCCTCTCCGCCGATCTCAAGCTCCTGGTGGTCGATGCCTGCGAGCGCACGGTCGATCCGACGGTCGCCCAGCTAGCCGACGAGAACACGATCGTCGTGGCCAACAAGATCGATCTCGTTGCCGCCAGCCTGCCGGTGATCGGCGGCCGCGTCTCGCATCCGGTCTCGACCAGGACCGGCATCGGCATCAACGCGCTGATCGCCACACTCGAGCGCGAGGTTGCCGACCGGCTGGGAGCTGCCGGCGCCGCGGCCCCCGTCGTCACCCGGGCCCGTCACCGCGAGGCGCTGGCCGATTGTGTGGCCGCACTCGACCGCGCACTGGCCGGGGCGGCGACGGGCGCGGTCGCGGCCGAGCTGATCACCGAGGATCTACGCCTTGCCGTGCGGGCGCTGGGCCGCATCACCGGTAGGGTGGGCGTCGATGACATCCTGGACGTCATCTTCCGTGAGTTCTGTATCGGCAAATAAAGCGTGCAAACGCAATTGTTTGTAACGTGTCGATGGCGCTGCTGCAGCGACCGGTGCGCAAAACTAGTTGCATTCGCACATAATCGGCGCGACCATCGGCCCACGACAGAGGCTGGGAGGGCCGATGTCCCGACGCGCCGCCCCTTTGAGTGAATCGCCGATCCCCGAGCCGGGAGCGCCCGAGTTTGCTCTCGACCGGCATCTTTTCTTCTGGATCACCCAGCTGCTCGACCGCCGCGACCGGCAGCTCGCGGTCGCGCTGAAATCCGCCGGCCTGCGCG
>VGEI01000363.1 GCA_016869415.1 Alphaproteobacteria bacterium | reverse complement strand
TACTTGAGCTCGCCGGCCCGGACCATTCTGCACGGCGCGCAAACCCCCATATCGCTGTACTCGGAGACGGCGATGTCCGGCCAGTCGTCCGCCTTTCCCGTCATGAGCGGCAGCAGGCTGTTCCCATCGACCGGCGCGGCGAGGTCCGGGCGGTTTCCGTCGGTGGCCATGTCGAGCAGGGTCGGAAAGAGGTCGACCAGCGAAACGACCGCGTCGACCGCCGATTGCGCCAGCGAGAAGCTGACCGTGTGGTCCACGGCATTGGGCGTCACGAACCAGGGGTCGCCGCCTGCCGAGCGTCACGCGATTAAGCAAGGGCCGGGCGGTGCCGGTGTTCAGTCTCCCTTGAACCCGCTCGCCTTGACGACCGGGGCCCACTGCTCGCGCATGCGGGACTCTGCGGCGCTGACGGCGGCCGGCGTCGTCGCCGCCATCGGCGTGTAGCCGATGTCCTGCAAGCGCTGCTTCACCTCGGGCAAGGCCAGCACCTTGCGCATGGCCTGGTTCCACTCATCCACCTTCGCCGGCGGCGTGCCAGCGGGTGCATACAACGCATACGCCGTGCCGAAGGCCAGGCTGGGGTAGCCCAGTTCCTTGAACGTCGGCACCTCGGGCAACTGCACGGCGCGCGCCTCGCCCGAAGTAGCCAGAACGCGCACACGGCCAGCTTTGTGGTGGGCAACGAAAACGCCAAGGCCGTCCATCGCGGTGGGCAACTGATCGCCGAGAAGGTTGGTGACCATCGCCGGGCCGCCCTGGAAGGGCACCACCGTCATGTCAGACTTCGACAAGCGCGAGAACTCGAAGGCCAGGAAGTGCAGGGTCGAACCCAGACCAGACACACCCACGAACGCCTGGTCCTTCTTCGCCCGCGCGGCTTCCAAGTACTGCTGCAGCGTCTTGTGCGGTCCTTCGGCCTTGACCGCGATGCCGAAGTCGATGCCGGTGACCATCGTGATCGGCGCGAAGTCCTTCGCCGGGTCGTAGCGCAGGTTCGCGTACACCATGGGCGCGATCACCATCGTGTCCAGCAGGGTGTTGAGCACGGTGCGGCCGTCGGGCGGCGCGCCCTTGAGGAGTTCGGCGGCCAGCCGTGTGCTCGCGCCGGGGCGGTTCTCGACGACGATGTTCTGCTTCATTTCGTCCTTGAGCTTCTCGACGATCACGCGTGAGAACGAGTCGGCCGCGCCACCGGCCGGAAACGGCACGATGAAGCGCAGCGCGTCTTGCGCCAGAGCGGCGCCCGAGGCGGCGGCCAGTGCTGCAGCCAGCAACGAACGGCGCAGCGCCAAGATCGTGGGGGTAGATCGATCAGACATCGGTGCAGCCTTTCGAATGAAGAGAGACGCGAGAGTTGTGCGGCGCAGTGGAACGGCGGCGGTGATGATCCTCGCCTCGTCGGCGCTTGTCGAATCACCTTTGCGAATGTGCCATCACATCGGCTGATTTGCCCACTGGGCGCGGACGACACCATGATGGACGGGCCATGCGCAAAAGCCATCCGCCCCCAGCCACGCCGGCCGTGGCCGTGCTCGGCGCCGGCATCGTGGGCGCCTGTGTGGCGCTGGTCTTGCAGCGAGCGGGCCGGGCAGTCGAGCTTTTCGACCCTGCGCCGCCAGGCAGCGGCACGACCGGCGGCAACGCCGGACTGATCAGCGCCGACAGCTGCATGCCGCTGGCCTTGCCGGGCCAACTGATGCAACTGCCAGGCTGGCTGATGGACCGCGACGGGCCCTTGGCCATCGCGCCGGGCACCTTTGTGCGCGAATTCCGTTGGTTCTGGCTTCGCCTGCGCCAGGCGGCGATGCCGCGAGTGCTGCAGATCTCGGATGCCATGCGGGCGATGCACCGCGGTGCGCTCGGCGACTACCGCTGGCTGCTCGGTGAAGCCGAGTTCGCTCGCCAGATCCACACCACCGGCCAATGGCATGTGCAACAGGGCATCACACGCTCTCGCGGTGAGCGGGTGATGGCCCTGCTGCGCGAGCGCCAGGGCCTGCAGGTGGAGACCGTCGGTGGCGCCGAGCTGCACGCGCGGCTGCCGGGCCTGGCCAAGCAGTTGCAGCTCGGGCTGCTTTACCACGCCAACGCACACGCCACCGACCCCATGCAACTGGCCCGCGCCTTGGTCGATCGATTCGTGGCCGAGGGCGGGCAACATCACGAGCTGTCGGCCTCGGCTCTGCGCACCAGTGGCACAGCCGGCCTGGTCGTCAGCACGCCGACGGGCGAGCGCCGGTTCGACCAGGTGGTGGTTTGCGCGGGCCCGCACTCGCGCGGGTTGCTGCGCCCGCTGGGCCTGCGGTTGCCGCTCGTCGGCGAGCGCGGCTACTACGTGCAGCTGGCGGCCCAAGCGGGGGTGCCCTCGCTGCCCGTGCTGTTCAGGGACGCCGGCTTTGTGCTCACGCCCATGGCGCAAGGTCCGCGCCTGGCCGGCAAGGTCGACTTCGGCCCGCCGAACATGGTGCGTGCACACGCCATGCTCCGCCAGGCACAGACCTTGTGGCCGACGCTTCGCGCCGAGGGCGCGAAGTTCTGGACCGGCGAGAGGCCTTCCACACCCGACAACCTGCCCATCCTGGGCGCGGTGGACACGGTACCGGGGCTCTTCCTGGCCTGCGGGCACGGACACTACGGCCTTACCGCGGCACCGATGAGTGCGCGCCTGGTCGCCGCCGCGATGGGGCTGGGCACCGCCCCGATCGATGCCCGCCCGTACGCGCTCGTGCGCTTTGCCTGAACGGCTGGTGCCGCGGTGCAGACTGGCCCGCTGGGGCTGCTCACCCGTTCAGTCAGCGGCGAGCGCTTGCCGCGCCAAGGCCAACAGCCGTTCTCGCTCGGTCGCCGGCATGCGCGTTTCGAACCAGTAGGCGCAATAGGGCAGCGTGAGCGCAGGCTCGAAGTGCCGCAACACCACCGCACCGCGCGCCATGAGCTGCGCCGGCAAGGGATCGAAGATGGCAAAGCCGATGCCCTGCGCCACCATCGAACAAGCCGCCAATGCCGCGGGGCATTCCACCACCACCGTCGGCGGGCCGCCACAAGCATGGAAGGCACGTGCGACATGCTCGTCCACACCCTCCTGGCCGGAGAACCCGATCATCGGCTCGTCGCTCAACTCAGCGGCCTGCACGGGCCTGCGGCGTCGCGCAAGGCGGTGCCCGGGGGGTAGGTAGCACACCATGGGCAGCTCGGCGAGCAGTTCGCTGCGCACGCCGGGGATCGGCGGCACGGTGAGGCCAAAGCCCAGGTCGGCCTTGTGCGAACTCACCAGCGCGGCCACATGTTCGGCGCTGCGCGAGTGCACGCTGAACATCACGTCAGGCCATTCGCGTCGGAGCGCCGCCAGCATGCGCGGCAGCACGACGGCGGCAAACACCGGTGTGCACGCGATCACCATGCGTCGGCCGCGCTGCCGGCGCAGCCGGGTCGCTAGGCCATTGATCTCGCGCAGCCCAGTGAACGAGCGCTCGATCTCCTCGAACAGCGCGAGCGCATCTTCATTGGGCACCAGGCGCCCGGCCTTGCGCTCGAACAACTCGAAGCCCAGTCGTTCCTGGGCGTCGCGCAGCATGTTGCTCACCGCCGGTTGTGTGACGTGCAAGCGCGCCGCAGCGCCGGTAACCGACCCGGTGAGCACGATGGCGTGGATCGCCTGCACATGTTTGAGGCCGAGCGGTTGCTGCAGCGTGGCAGCGACGTTTGGCGTGCGCACGAATGTCAGTCGCCCGAGGCTCTGAGAGGCAGCTTGCGCCGCTGCGCACGCTGCGCGGCTAGCAGACCGGAAAGGCACCGGAACAAGTACGATTTCGGACCGCGCGCAACAGAGCGTTCCAGATTCTGAGAAAACGCGCCGTTCCGCGGACGATTCGCGCTCAACGGATAGGAAAATCTATCCGCCCCAGGCTACGCTGCACCGCACGATTTGGCCATTCTCCCGCTCCCCGGTCCCGGTTTGACGGCGCACAATGAGGCTTATG
>VGEI01000362.1 GCA_016869415.1 Alphaproteobacteria bacterium | reverse complement strand
AAAGAGAGACAAGGTCGCGCCCATGGGTGTAGCGCCTGGCCGGGAATTTCCAGGCGATTAAGGGCACGGCGGCTATGGGCAGAAACTGGACCAAGCCGTAGAGACGCAGATCGCCCCGTCCCTGCGCTTCGGTCCACAGCCAGTAGAGCAGGCTGGCAACTCCGAAAGCGACGCCGAGAGGCAAGATCCAGCGCAGGCCGATTCGGCGGTCGACGCGATCGGCAACGATTCCGGCGAACAGCCCCATGAAGGCGAGGGTCATCGGCAGCCGGTCCCAGAACAGCCGGGCGTCGTCGGGAGCCGCATGATAGTAAGCCGAGCCGGCACTCAGCGCCGCGACACCGACAAAGAAGGTGATGTAAGGCCAGCGGTCGCCGGGCCGGGCGAAAAGGGCCCGCCGTTTCCGGCCCAGTACAAGCCAGAGGCCCCAGAGCCCGACGACGGCGAAACCGACATTGGAGACCACGTTGGCGAAGTTCGGCACGCCGATACACAGGCGGCGATCGGCAAAGACGTGATAGGCCGGATCTTGTGGGATCGGGCTGCTGACCAGCAACCCAGCCAAGGTCGCGACGATCAGCCCAGCCAAGGGCCAGAGCCGCCGGTCCGCGAACGCGATCGCCTCCTCAGGCCGGGCGTTGCTCACGCCGCACTCGCTGCTGCAAAGCTTGCTCTACTTCGCCAGCGGATCCGGCCGCAGCTGAAAATGCACGGCCATCGGCTTCGAGCCCTTACCGGTCTCGACCAGCCAGGGCGTGCGGTCGCCCGACGATGACCACAGCCCGCGTCCCTTCCAGCCGGCATTGGGATCGTCGATCCGGCCGTCGAAGCCCTTGGCGTAGAAGCCCAGCGGATAGGGCACCCGCAGGCTGACCATCTTGCCGTCCTTGCCCAGCGCCACGAGACCGTCCATCAGGTTGGCGGTCGACATCGGCACGTTCTCTCCGAGCCCGAAGGTGTTGTGCTGGTCGACCCAGGTGTAATAGCTCGACTCCGCGCTGTTTTCGCCGAGCCCCTGGAAGCCAGGGCCGGGATACTGATGGAAGGTCCAGCCTTCAGGGCAGTGATTGCCCGTCGCGGTCGGGCCGTTCAGCGGCCCCTTGCATTTGCGCCGGTCGAAGCTGCCGATGTGGCCGCTGGCCAGCGACACCCAGACGACGCCGTCCTTGTCGATGTCGCCGCCGCGCACGCCGAAGCCGGGCAGCGGCACATTGTAAACCTCGGCCAGTGCCGTCTCCGGCGGATTGGCACCCGGCACCAGCCGCACCACCTGCCCCGGGAAGACGCGCGCCGTGCCCCAGATCGAGCCGTCGGTCGGATGGGGCATGACGGCGTAGAAGCCGGCCACGATCCGCTTGTCCTTGGCCGCATCGACCGGCTGGTTGGGCTCGACATACTCGTCCCTCTTGCCATTGCCGTTGGTGTCAAGCACCAGCGGCGTCCAGCCCTGCGATGCCGCAGCGTCGCCGGTTGCAAGAAATTTCCTGGTATCGAGCCAGCCCACCACCGGCCCGCCGCCGCTCATCCACAGCGTATCGTTGGCGTCGTAGCCGAACTGCAGGTGATGCGAGCCGAAGCAGGTGTCGACGAAGGTGTATTGCTGTGTCTTGGGATCGAGCACCGTGATCTGACGATTGGTGCGCTCGAGCGGGAAGGCCTTGGCCGAAGGATGATCCGAGCCCCGCTTGCAGAAGGCCGGGTTGTCAGCGTCACGAAAACGCGCTGCGAACCAAACCTTGCCGTCGCGGCCGAACATGCCGTTGTGGTTGTTCGCCCTCGTGTTCCAGATCTTCTCCTCACCCCAGTAGGCCGATGGCTGCAACGGCTGGGCCGCCGCCGCGTGGCCGGGACCCAGTGCTTCCTTCGTGCCCTCGCGCACCGGCATGGTGAAATTCCAGGTCGTGTGCCTTACCGGATCGAGGATCGGCATCAGGTCGCCGCTGTATTCGGCTGAACCGTAGAGTGGTCCGTAGGCATTGACCGTCGGATGGCGGCGGTCGCTGGCGATGAGATCGTGCAGGTAATGCTTGTCATTCAGCCAGTCCCAGGTAGTCACGACGATGTTGCGCTCCACCCCCTGAGGTCGCGTCGGCTTGGTGTGCGGCAACTCACCCTTAGCGATGCGCTCCGTCCACTCGCCGAAGTACCTGAACGGCACGCCGGCGAGAGGCCCAGCCAGCTGGTTCATCATCTGCTCGCCCGACTGGCCAGACTGGATGCGGCGCATCCAGGCCTCGGCGTGGTTGTCGAACTCGCCCAGCTCCTTGGGGATCGCACGGGTCGAGAGTTGGCCGAGCTGATGGCAGCCGATACAGCCATTGCTCTTCATCGCGTCGATCCAGCGCTCCCGGGTGATTCCAGCTGGGATGTCGCGCTTGCCGCCGAACTCGCTCTGCGGCGGGATCTTGAGCATTGAGTACCAGTAGATCGCGGGGTAATAGCGGGCCGCCGCCGCTTCGTTGGGCGCGGGGGCGGCTGTCAGGCTGACGATGCGCCCGGGCTCAGCTATCACTTTCGCTGAATCGACTAGCCCGTAGCCGCGGGCCCAGAGCGTGTAATTGGCCTTGGGCAAATCGGGGATGACGTAGCGGCCCTGGTCGTCGGTGACCACGCTGCGCGTGAAACGCGTCCCCAGGTCGCGGGTCTCGGCAATCACCCAGACGCCAGCTTCCGGGCCGCTCGGCCCCCGGACCACACCACCGATGTCGTCGTCGTCGATCTGCACGGCAAGGGTTTGCGCCCCGGAGGACAATGCCAGTACAGCCAGGGCTGCCACGCCCGCCGCCGTTGCGCCCATACACCAAGCGAAACCGGTCGCCATGTTGTCTCTCCCTCGATCCCGTTGCAGGTTCCTGCCCGCCGTCACGTTGTGCCGATCTTACGCCCGCCCCATGCGCCGCTCAAACCACTGGGTATTTCGGGCACCCTATCGAGGCCAGCAGTCAGCGTGTAGGCTCAGCCACATGCACTCAAGGGAGGAAACGCGTGATTGCCGAGATTGCCCAAATCGATGTGAGGCCTGGCATGGAGGCGGAGTTCGAGAAAGGCGTAGCGGCAGCCGCGCCGCTGTTCCGGCGCGCTAAAGGTTGCGCAGGATTACGATTGCATCGCTCGATCGAAAAGCCAGGCCGCTACCGGCTCTATGTCGACTGGCAGACGATCGAGAACCACACCACCGACTTCCGTGGCTCCGAGGACTTCAAGGAATGGCGGCGTCTGGTCGGCCACTGCTTCCAGGACACGCCCTATGTCGAGCACACGCACGAAGTGGGTAAGTGGTTTTGATCACAAGCCACCGGCCCAGCGTAAAGCTCATTCCTGAACGCCGGTGCCAGACAGGCCGCTACGAGAGCAATGCTCCCGTAGCGGCACCGTCGTAAGGCTTATAGCAAGGCCAACGTCTGATCGGCGGTCATCGAGCTGATCTGCGTCGATGTGAATGCTCCGGCCTGCGTCGCCGTGAACCCGTCAAGCTGCGTGGTCGTCAGCCCATCGATCTGGGTCTCCGTCAGCGCCGGTATCTGCGTCACTGTCAGGCCCTTGATCTGCGTCGCGGTCAGCAGCCCGATGTTCGTCGAGGTCAGGGCCGCCAGATCCGTGTTTTCCAGCGCCGAGATTTGGGTGGACAGGAAGCCACTCAGCTGCGTGCTCGACAGCCCTGCGAGATCCGTGCTCTAGAGCGCTTTCACCTGCGACGTCGTCAGCGTGCCGACCTGAGTCGAGGTCAGGCCAGAGATCTGCGTATTCGTCAGATCGGTGATCTGACTCGCCGTTAGACCCTTTACCTGGGCCGCACTCAGCAAGCCAATGCTCGTGGTGGTCAGCGCCTGCAGGTCCGCCGTCTCGAGCGCCGCAACCTGCGTTGCCGTCAGAGCACCCAGCTGGGTACTCGTCAGACCCGCCAGATCCGTGGTCTCAAGGGCCTGGATCTGCGTCGTCGTCAGCACCGCGACCTGCGTTGCTGCCAGCGTCGTGACCTGCGT
>VGEI01000361.1 GCA_016869415.1 Alphaproteobacteria bacterium | reverse complement strand
CGAGATCCGCGTCGGCGACCGCCTTGTGTCGAACGCCGAGCGCACCCTACCGCCGGAAGCCCGCAACATGTCGATGATCTTCCAGAGCTACGCGCTCTGGCCACACATGACGGTCGCTCAGAACGTGGGCTACGGGCTAGTGCTGCGCAAACTCGACCGCCAGCTCGTCGCCACCCGGGTCGCCGCGGCCCTGCGCACGGTGCGACTGGAACAGTACGGCGAGCGCTATCCCGGAGAGCTCTCGGGTGGCCAACAGCAGCGCGTGGCCCTCGCCCGCGCGCTGATCGTCGAGCCGGAGACGTTGCTGCTCGACGAGCCGCTGTCGAACCTCGACGCTCATCTGCGCGAGGAAATGCGCTTCGAGGTACGACGGCTGCACGACGAGTACCGCTATACTACCGTCTACGTCACGCATGACCAGGCCGAGGCCATGACCACAGCCGACCGCATCGTGGTGATGAACCACGGGCGCATCGAGCAGGCAGGCACCCCGGAAGAGCTTTACGACCGGCCGAATTCGGAGTTCGTCGCCCAGTTCCTTGGCGGCAGCAATGTTCTGCGCGGACAGGCCGTGGACGCCGGCCATATTCAAACGGGTCCGCTGACCCTGCGCTGCGCGCACGGCGCACTTGCCGGCGGCCAGCCGGCCGCCGTGTCCATCCGGCATCACCACATTCAGCTTTCAGCGGACAGGCTGGCGGAAGGCGCGAATGTCACGGCCGCCAAGGTTCAGCGCCAGGTTTTCCTGGGCGCCAGCCGCGACTACCTGATTTCTCTGCCCGGCGGCGCGACGCTGCGCGCGGTGACCGGCAGCGACATCAACCTGCCTGCCGGCGCCGACATCTGGGTACGCCTGCCACCCGAACGCTGTCACGCCTTGGCCCGATAGAGATCAAACAGACTGCAAACGGAGGAGGAGAAAACCATGACACCGGAGATCACGCGCCGCAGCCTGATGGCCGGGGCCGCCGCCATCGGCCTCACCGGTATAGCCGGCAAAGCGTCCGCGCAAGCACCGGCGCCAGCCAAGATTACACCCGAGCTGATCGCAGCGGCACAGAAGGAAGGCAAGGTCGTCGTCTACACCTCGGTCGAGGTGCAGATCGCCGAGAAGGTGGCCAAGGCCTTCGAGGCGAAATTCCCAGGGATCAAGGTGCAGGTCGAACGCTCGGGGTCGGAGCGTATCCTCCAGCGCCTGGGTCAGGAATATTTCAGCCGGATCTACGCCGCCGACGTGGTCACCACGTCCGACGCCGCCCATTTCGTTAACTGGAAGAAGGAAGGAATCCTGGCGCCCTTCTTGCCGGAGGACGTGGCGCGACATTTCCCCAAGGAGCAGGTTGACCCGGATGGCTCGTACACGCCGTGGCGGGCCTCGTTGTGCGTCATCGCCTACAACACAAGACTGGTGAAGCCTGAGGAGGCGCCGACCAGCTTCGCCGACCTGCTTGACCCGAAATGGAACGGGCGGCTGGTCAAGGCTCACCCGAGCTACAGCGGCACCATCCTGACCGCGACCTTCCAGATCTCGCGCGACATCGGCTGGGACTATTTCGAGAAGCTGGCCAAGCAGCGGGTCATGCAGGTGCAGTCGGCGACCGAGCCCCCGAAGAAGCTGGCCCAGGGTGAGCGGCGCGTCATGGTCGACGGCAACGAGTACCTGTCGATACAGATGAAGGCCGATGGCGCGCCAATTGAGATCGTCTACGCCAAGGAAGGCACGCCGATGGTGGTCAGCCCACAGGCCGTGCTGAAGCAGGCGCCCAACCCCAACGCGGCCCGCCTCTATCAAGCGTGGGGGCATACTGTCGAGGGCCAGCAGGTCATAGTGGATGTCGGCGGCATGCGCTCCTTCCACGCCCAGGTGAAGGAGCCGGCCAACCGCAAGCCGCTCAAAGATATCAAGGTCATGAAGGAAGATGCTGCGGCGGTAGCCACGCAGGTCGAGAAGATCAAGGAACAGTACACGAAGTACTTCGGCACCTGACAACGGCGCGGGGACCGGCACCACCGGTCCCCGTCCTGATTCCATGACATCGGCTGCTCAATCCGCCTCTGCCGGCGCACGCCGCCGCTTCGACATCTCGCGCCTCATCCTGGCGGTGTTCGCGGTCTTCCTCGTCCTGCTGATCGGCCTGCCGATGGCATGGCTGGTCTATTTCAGCCTCACCGACGCGGGCGGCGCACTCTCACTGGCGAACTTCCATCAGGTCGCTACCAGCCCGCAGTTCGTCACGCCCTTTCTCACCACCCTGACCCTGGCGATCAGTGTCGGCCTGATCGCCTGCGTGGTGGCAGCCCCACTCGGCTGGCTGGTGGCCCGCACCGACATGCCGCTACGCCGCGAAGTACGCGCCCTGGTCATGGCCTCGTTCGTCACGCCGCCGTTTCTCGGCGCGATCGCCTGGGAGATCCTCGCCGCCCCGAACAGCGGCATCCTCAACCATATCTGGCGCGCCGTGACCGGCGCCGAGAGCGACGAGCACCTGCTCGACATCTACTCGCTGCCGGGTCTCATCTTCGTTATCGCCTGCTATACGTTCCCTTACGTTTTCGTGCTGGTGACCAATGCGCTCGAGCGCATCCCGGCCGAGCTGGAGGACGCCTCGGCAATGCTGGGCGCCCGCATCTGGAACACGGTCCGGCGTATCACCATCCCGCTTGTGCTGCCAGCCGTGCTGGCTGGAGGCCTCATTGCCTTCCTACAGGCGATGACACTCTTCGGCTCACCTGCCATCCTGGCAATGCCAGCCGGTTTCCACACCATGACTACCCGTATCTGGAGCCTGTTCCAGTTCCCGCCGAAGCCGGGGGTGGCAGCGGCCGCGGCACTGCCGCTGCTGATCATCACGATCATCCTGCTCCGTACCCAGGGCTGGATCCTCGGCCGGCGGGGCTACGCCGTCGTGGGCGGCAAGTACGGGCAGCCGCGCCTGGTCCGCCTCGGCGCCTGGCGCTGGCTGGCGCTCGGCATCGCGCTTGTCGTGCTCTGCCTACCGGTCTTCCTGCCCTATGCCGCCTTGATCAAGGCCGCTTTCACTCGCCTGCCCTCGGATCCCCTGCTGCTCGAGACCTTGACCCTGAAGCATGTGCGCTTCGTCTTCCTCGAATTCTCTCAGACAAGAACGGCGTTAGTGAACACGCTGGTCCTGGGCACGGCCTCTGCTACCATCGGCACTGTGCTGGCGCTGGTCATCGCCTATCTCACGACGCGCCAGGCCATCGCCGGCCATCGGATCCTGGGGTTCCTTGCCACCGCCCCCATCGCCATCCCCGGCATCGTGCTGGGCGTGGGCCTGTTCCTGAGCTACACGCGGCCGCCTCTGATCCTCTACGGCACACTGTGGATTCTGCTGCTCGCCTATCTGACCATCGAGCTGCCCGCAGCATACCAGCAGCTGCAGTCGGCCTTCCGGGCCGTGCATCCGGAGCTTGAAGAGGCGAGCCGCATCCTCGGCGCCACGCGGCTGCGCGCGCTACGCGACGTCACGGCGCCGCTGCTGCGCACCGGGGTCATTGCAGCGTGGTGCTTCATCTTCATAGGCGTGATGCGCGAGCTGTCGGCGGCGATCATGCTGTTCACCGCCAACACCAGAGTGATCTCGGTGGTGATCTACGATCTCAACGAGAGCGGCGATCTCGGCGCCATCTCGGTGCTCGGCCTGACGATGCTGATCGTCACCTTCGCCGTCGTGCTGATCGTCAATCGGCTGCCGGGAACCGGCAGTCCGCGTATGGCGGGAGGTTGAGACCTAAGAGCCGGTGCGCGGACCCGCGCTCCCCGCCTTGGCCTGATCGATCGCCTGCTTGAGGTCGCGATACTCCTCGCAGGTCGCCGGCGGATAGAGCGTGGCCAGCTTTGCCAGACGCTCCTCGGCCTTGGGCAGATCCTTCATCTCGACATAAAGCTGACCGAGATACTCGTTGGCACCCTTGTGGTTAGGGTTGAGCTGCAGAGCCCGCTGATAGTAGGCCAGCGCAGAT
>VGEI01000360.1 GCA_016869415.1 Alphaproteobacteria bacterium | reverse complement strand
CGTCGGGTCCAACGTCCGGAGCGTCCGCGAGGCGCGCTCCATCTCCCGCGTCCAGGTCGGCGACTGGCTCGGCCAGAGCGACGACGCGGTAGCCAAGGCCGAGCGCGGCGAGCGGCGCTTCAGCGTTGCCGACATCGTCCGCCTCGCCCTGGAGTTCGACTGCCCGGTCGACCGCCTGATCTTCGGCGACCGCCCCCGCCCCCGGCTGCTGCGCAAGGCCAAGGTCAGCTTCGACGATTAGCCCGCCAGGCCGGCGAATCGGCCCGGGAGCGCCGCGCCCGCGGCGGCGGCAGAGCCGGCTGCCCGTTCGGCTTCCTCTTATCGGCCGCGATATTTCGTTAACCTACCGACGTACGTTTCGTCTGTTTTCGAGACGAACCGTCGCCCACCGGCGCCGGCGGAGCAGCGCCTTATTTCGCTGTCTTCGCCGGTGCGTCCGGGAGCAGGACGCGGACGCTGCTCAGGCGAGGTCGCATCTATATATAGGGCATATTGCCCTATATGCTCTTGAAATATAAGGCGATATGTCCTATTAATAGGCTATGGACCGATCTACTCTGCATTCGCAGTCCGAACAGCTCTTCGGTTGGGGCTGGCAGCGTGCACTGGCCTCCGGCCTCGGGCTCGACGACCGCACGGTCCGCCGCTGGGGCAACGACATACCGGTTCCGCAATACGTGGACGCGCTTTTGGAAAGTCTTGTCGCCTTGCGTCGGGCCGGCGCTCCGCTGCCCGGCCGCTGGACGTCGAGCCGGGAGCGCCGGGGCGCTCGTCGCGAGCTGCAACGGCTCTGTGCCCTCGCCTTCAGCGAATATCGCGCCGGCGGGCTCGACAACCTCGCCGCGCCGGAGCGCTTCGGGCGGCGCCAGGCCATGATTGTGGCCGAAGCGCTCGAATCGCAGGGCAACGTGCCGGCGTTCCGGCTCGGGCGGCAGATCCGCGATCTGGCCCGACGATGCTGACGCCGATCCAGAAACGGGTCGTCGCCACGCTGGCGGGGCTGCGCGCGGAGGGCAGCTATCTGGCCGGCGGCGCCGTCCTCAACGCGCACCGGCCGCGCATCTCGGAAGACATCGACATCTTTCTCGATCGCGAGAATGCCGTGGCGGCCACCGCCCGCCGCGACATGGAGGCCTTGCGCGCCGCCGGTCTCGCGGTGCGGGAGGAGATCGCTTCGTTCGGTTTCGTCGAGGCGGTCGCCCGGGCTGCCGACAGCGGCGAGGCCACGCAGATTCAGTGGATGCAGGAATCGGCGTACCGCTTCTTTCCCCTGCAGCGCGACGCGGAATTCGGCCTGCGGCTGCACGATGCCGACCTCGCGGTCAACAAGGCGATCGCCGCGGCCAGCCGCAAGAAGGTCCGCGATGTCGTCGACCTTGCCGCCCTCGACGCGGGACCGCTGCGGCTCGAAGCCCTGGTCTGGGCCGCGGCCGAGAGCAAGACCCCGATGTCACCCGTCAAGATGCTCGACAACATCCTGCACAATGCCACGACCCATCCCCTGGCGGAGTACCGGATGGTGCGCTCGGCCGAGCCGGTCGACGGCGTCCGTATCCTCGAGACGATCCGCGCCGCTTGCGAACGGGCGCGGACTTTCTGCCGCGAGGCGCCCGTCGAGACGCTGGGAAAGCTCTTCGTCGGCGATGCCGGAGAGCCGCTGACACCCGGCGTGGCCGCCATCAAGGCTAGCGTCGTGCGCCCCCATCCGGTCTGCGAGCACGGGGCCTGGCCCGCTTTCCCCGACACGGCATAGGTCCCCGGCATCTCATGCCGGCTCTGCCCATAAAATAATCGTGAAATAATCAGCCGACGTTTCCACTTTCGAATCTTGGAAGCAATTGCTACCGTAGGTGTTATCTACTACGATAAGATTTGATTGTTTTACGAGGCGGTAGAATATCGGCCTCCAGCGAACGACGCCCTTTGCCCAGGGGCACGGGTCCGACCGCCGCCGCGATGACGCTTCGCCACCTTTCGGAGGCCAGCACCGCGCTGCCAGGGGAGCCCGAGATGACCACCCGCATCAGGCGCAAGACCGCGGCTGTCCCATGTGCGTTCAAGCTCGCGGGCATCGACCACAGGGCAGAGCGGGATGCGGCCGCGACGGAAGCGGGGGATGACGCCGAGGGTCCTCCGGCCGGCGCGGTCTTCAGGCTGCTTCAGGTTTCCTTAACCCAGAATTATCTAATGTCACAAACCTAGATGTATCCCTATATAGGGATATCGCTAGGGACCTAGAGGGCCGGCGATGCTCGACCGGATCAGGGAGCCCAGCAGCCAGACTATCGTGCTCGCGGCCGCCGCCGCGGCGGCTGTGCTGGGCACCTTCGGTTTCGAGCGCTGGTCCGCCTACGACGCGGCGGTCGCCCGCGCCGAGCGCGACCTGCGCAGCGCCGCCAGCCTGCTTGCGGAGCACGCGGACCGAACCTTCGAAGCGGTCGAGGAGACGCTCGGCGCCGTGGCGCGGCTGCGCGACGACCTCGCCGCCGGGCGCGTGGCGGGCGATACCGAGACCCTGCACCGCTATCTCAAGGCCATCCACGGCGCCTCGCCGGCGTTCAAGGGGATCGGCCTGATCGGGGCGGACGGCTGGCAGACCGCCACCTCGCTCTCGCCGCAGCCGCTTTCCTTCAGTCTCGCCGGCCAGGAGCAGTTCCGGGTGCATGCCGACGGTTCGGCCGGCAGCGGGCTCTACGTCTCGGCGCCCATACGCTCCGCGCGCGACGGCTCGTGGATCGTCAACGTGACTGTCGGCCTGCGCGACAACGAAGGCCGCTTCGCCGGAGCCGCCGGCGGCGCCGTCGATCCCGAATATTTCCACCGGGTCTACCGGGAGGTCGAGCTGGGACAAAGCCTGACGGTCACGCTGCTCCGCGGGGACGGCACGATCCTGGCCCGCCATTCCGGCGGCGACGCGCTGCTCGGCCGGGCGCCGGCGCAGCGGATCCTGACGCCGGAGAGGCTGCGCGCCGCGCCCAAGGGCGTTTTCACGGCGCGGGGCATGTCCGACGGGGCCGAGCGGATCGTCGGCTATGCGGCGTCCCCGGCGACCGGCTTTGCCGTGGCCGCCGCCCTGACCCGCGCCGAGGCGCTGGCCGGGTTCCGCGGCGAGCTGCTCCACGGGGCCATCCGCAGCGCCGCCTGGGTGCTGACGATCGCTGCCGGCGCCGCCCTGCTGGTCCGGCAGCTGCGCCGCCGCGAGGTTCTCCAGGCGCAGATCGAGGCCGCCAGCCGGGCGAAGTCGGATTTCCTCTCGCGCATGAGCCACGAGCTGCGCACGCCGCTCAACGCCGTGCTCGGCTTCTCGCAGATGCTGCAGATGAACCGCAGCCGCAACCTGACGGCGGCGCAGCAGGAGTACGCGCATAACATCCACAGCAGCGGCCAGCACCTGCTCAACCTGGTCAACGAGGTGCTCGACCTCGCCGGCGCCGAGGCCGGCACGCTGAGACTGTCGCTCGAACGGGTGGCCACCGGGGAGGCGATCGAGGCGGTATGCCGGGCCATGGCGCCGGTGGCGGCGCGGGCCGAGGTCAGCCTGGCGCTGCGCATCGAGGCCGGCGTTGCCGACCTGCGGGCCGACGCCCAGCGTCTCCGTCAGGTTCTGCTCAACCTCCTCTCGAACGCCATCAAGTACAACCGCCCGGGCGGCACGGTGACCCTGGGGGCGGCGATGGAGAGCGGCCGGGTGCGCCTGTCGGTTGCCGATACAGGGATCGGCATCTCCGACGATCAGGCTGCGAACCTCTTTCAGCCCTTCCACCGCCTCGGCGCCGAGTACACCGCCGTCGAGGGCGCCGGCATCGGCCTGGCGATCGCCAAGCGCCTGGTCGAGGCCATGCAAGGCCGCATCGGCTTTACCTCGGCGGCCGGCGAGGGAACCACCTTCTGGGTCGAGCTGCCGGCCGAGAGCGGTCCGGCCCCGGCATCCGCCGTCCAGCCGGTGGAGGTAGGCGCCGCCGCGGCGCCGCCGGAAGGCGGCTATTCGCT
>VGEI01000359.1 GCA_016869415.1 Alphaproteobacteria bacterium | reverse complement strand
CCGAAATTACTCCCGGATTTTCCAGCCGGGGCCGTGAACATTGCCTAGATATCCGTCTGTGACGGTCAAAGCAGCGAGCCCCTGCACCTTCATCTCGTTTGCGGCACGCGCCGATCTGATGCCCGACTGGCACAGAAACACCACCGGCTTCCGAGCTTCGGAGAGATCACGGATGGCGTCCACTAATGCGGCGGCTTCCGCTGTCGAGACGGTGCCCGTCCAGGTATCGGGCCCAAATTGCTTGTGGACGGCACCCCGAGGCATGCCGCTCAGCCTTTCCGGCCCGGACCTGACATCCACGAGCAGGATTTCTCCGCGCTCGTGCGCCCGAGCGGCATCGGCGGCAAGAATGCCTGTCTCGTCGCCGGCGATCGTACAGGCACCGACAACTAAGAGTGCGGCAATTACCCCGAATAAACGGCCCATCCCCTGTCCCGCAAAGCACGCGGCAATTCGGTATCACACAGCCCTTGCGGGCGCTATCGATGGTGCGATCGGTAACTGCGGGCTTTGGCGCCGGCAGCCGATCGGCTATCCTCTCCGCTGAGCAGCCGATAAATAAGCCGGCACTCGAACGAACGGGGAGAATTGCCATGCGGACAGCGATCGCGGCCGGTGCGGCCTTGGCGCTCTTGCTTGGTTTCGGCAGCGCAGCGGCGCAGGACTTTCCCAGCAAGCCGGTGCGCATCATGATTCCCACGCCGCCCGGCGGCATGGCCGACATCCTCGGCCGCACCTTCGGCCAGAAGCTGACCGAGAAGACCCAGCAGCCGGCTGTGGTCGAGAACCGCACGGGGGCGGGCGGCGTGCTCGCCGCCGATTTCGTCGCCAAGGCGCCGCCCGACGGCTACACGCTCTATGTCGGCTTCCACGCCACCAACTCGATTCTGCCGACCCTCGACCCCAAGCTGCCCTACGACGCGGCAAAGGATTTCGCGCCGGTCATCCACATCGCCAACCTGCCCAACGTGCTGGTCGTCCATCCCAAGGTCGAGGCGAAGTCGGTGCGCGAGTTGGTACAGCTCGCCAAGAGTAAACCCGGCACGCTGAGCTTCGCCTCGCAGGGCATGGGCAGCAGCGGCCACATTGCCGGCGAGCAGTTCCGCCTGCTCACCCAGACCGACATCGTACACGTGCCCTACAGGGGTGCCGCACCGGCGCTGCAGGATCTGATCGGCGGCCATGTGCCGATGATGTTCGACATCGTGCCCTTTGCCCTGCAGCACATCAGGGAAGGCAACGTGCGCGGCCTCGCCGTGGCCACGACGCAGCGCCTGGCGGTGCTGCCCGATCTGCCGACCATGGCCGAGGCGGGCTTCCCCGAGGTGCAAGGCGGGGCGTGGTTCGCCCTCTTCGCCCCGGCGAAGACGCCGCCGGCCGTCGTCGACTGGCTGAACCGCGAGGCGAGGGAGGCGTTCAACGCGCCCGACGTGCGCCAGCGGCTCGAGCCGCGCGGCGTGGTCCTGGTGCTCGGCACGCCGGCCCAGCTCGGCTCGCATGTCGCCGCCGACACCGAGCGCTGGGCCAAGGTGATCAAGACGGCGGGAATCAAGCTGGAGTAGAACGGCGGCATGCCCCACTCTCACGTCAGCGATCTGCGCAGCGTCGCTCTCAACGTCCCGGACCTGAAGCAGGCGGAGGAGTTCTACACGCGGACCTGGCTGCTGCAGGTGGCGGCGCGCGAGAGCGACGCGCTCTATCTGCGCGGCTCGGGGCGCGAGCATCACATCCTCTCCCTGCATCGGGCGGCAAAGCCCGCGCTGCGCCATATCGCCTTCCGCGTGCGTTCGGCCGGTTCGCTTGACGCCATCGCCGGCGAGGCGGTTGCTGCCGGCGGTCGCGTGGTCTCGGGAGTCTCGAAATCGACCGACCCCGCCGGCGGTAGCGCCCTCATCGTCGCCGACCCGCAGGGGCGGGTGCTGCGCTTCGTGCACGGCGACGTCACGCATGACGACGCCGGCGAGACGCCGCTGCAGCCGATCCGCCTCTCTCACGTCGTGCTGAACAGCAACGCCGTCGACCAGGATAGGGTATTTTTCGAACGGGTGCTCAAGCTCACCCTCTCCGACCGCACGCGCATCATGGCCTTCCTGCGCTGCAACTCGGACCATCACTGCCTCGCGCTCGCCGACGGCGAGGGGCCGAGCCTCAACCACATCGCCTTCCTGATGCGCGACCTCGACGGCGTGATGCGCGGCGGCGGCCGGTTGGCCGATGCCGGCTTTCCCATCGTTTGGGGCCCCGGGCGCCACGGGCCGGGCAACAACCTGTTCAACTATTTCATCGACCCGTTCGGCTTCGTCATCGAGTACACGGCCGAGGTGCAGCAGGTCGACGACAGCTACCGCACCGGCGGGCCCGAGGACTGGAAATGGCCGCCCGGCCGCATCGACCATTGGGGCATCTCCGCTCCGCCTTCGCCGCAGATCAAAGAGGCGCAGAAGACGATTTTTTTCCAGCCAACGTAATCCTCCGAGGTCACGTTGGCGTACAGCGCCGCAGCGCAATCGTCCGCGAATGCGCGGGCGGCGCTCCCTCATGATACATCCCGTATGACCTTCGACGTCGCGATCATCGGCTTCGGCCCTACGGGGGCTGTGGCCGCCGGTCTGCTCGGCCAGGCAGGGTTGCGCGTCTTCGTCGCTGACAAGTCGCGCGAGGTCTACGACAGGCCGCGCGCCTTGGCCCTCGACCACGAGATCATGCGCATCCTGCAGCAGCTCGATCTCGCCGGGACGATCGAGCCCTTCACCGCACCGTTCACTGCCTCCGAGTACTACGGTGTCGACGGTCAGCTGATCAAACGCCTGGACATGGTGGGCCCGCCTTATCCGCTGGGCTACACGCCGAACCTGGTGTTCCGCCAGCCGCCGCTTGAGGCGGCGCTGCGCCAGCGCGTGGCCGCGCTGCCGAATGTCGAGGTGGCGCTGGGCGAGGAGGTCACCGGCATCGCGCAGGATGCCGGGGGCGTGACGCTGACGCTTGCGGCCGGCCGCGCGGTCACGTCGAAGTACTGCATCGCTGCCGACGGCGCTTCCAGCCCGACGCGCGAGCGGCTCGGCCTAGCCCTCGACGATCTGCAGTTCGACGAGCCCTGGCTGGTGGTCGATGCGGTGGTGAACCCGACGGGCCTCGCGCGGCTGCCCCAGGTCAGCATCCAGTACTGCGATCCGCGGCGGCCGTGCACCTATCTGGTCGGCGTGGGTAATCACCGGCGCTGGGAAATCTCGATCAATCCCGGCGAAGATCCGCAGCAGGTGACAAGCGACGGCGCCGTGTGGCGTCTGCTCTCGCGCTGGCTCGAGCCCGACGAGGCGCGGCTGTGGCGCCAGGCGTCCTACCGTTTCCACGCGCTGGTGGCACGGGAGTGGCGGCGCGGCCGGGTCTTCCTCGCCGGCGACGCGGCGCATCAGCAGCCGCCCTTCATCGGCCAGGGCATGTGCCAGGGCCTGCGCGACGCGGCCAATCTCTCGTGGAAACTGGCGGCGGTGCTCGCCGGCACGGCGGGCGAGGGGTTGCTCGACACCTACGGCGCCGAGCGCTCGCGCCATGTGCGCGAGCTGACCGCGCGAATCAAGGCCATCGGCGCCATCATCGGCGAGCGCGACGAGGCCAAGGCGCGGGCCCGCGACGCACGGCTGCTGGCCGAGGCGGGCGGCGTCATCCGCACCACGACCCGTCAGGACATCATTCCGAAACTGGAGACGGGTCTGCTCGCCGACACACCGGCCGCCGGGACCCTGTTCCCGCAGCCCTGGATCGTCCGGCAGGGGCGCCGCGAGCGGCTGGATAGGGTGGAGGGGTGCGGCTGGCGGCTCGTGCTGGACGCGGGCCGCGCCGCGCCGCCGCCCGAAACGCCGGGCTGGCTGCGGGCTGTCTCCATAGGAGAAGGGGGCCTCGTCGAGGCGGATGGGGTCTTGCACGACTGGTTCGTGCGGTACGGGGTCGTGGCGGCGATCGTGCGGCCCGATCACTATGTTTACGCTACGACCGC
>VGEI01000358.1 GCA_016869415.1 Alphaproteobacteria bacterium | reverse complement strand
CCTTCCAACGGAATGCCCCACTCAGCTTAGCCCAAGAAACACCGATCAGATACCGGAGGCCGCCGGTGCCGCCGCCTTTACTTTCGCCCAGGTGTCGCGCAGGCCGACGGTACGGTTGAACACCAGATGATCGCCCGTGGAGTCAGGGTCACGGCAGAAGTAACCCTGCCGCTCGAACTGCACCGTGGCGGTTGAGCTCTCTACCGCCAGAGAAGGCTCGACCCTCGCGCCGTCGAGTATCTCCAACGAGTCCGGATTGAGATCGGCGAGCAAATCACCATCCGCTCCCGGATCGGGCCGAGAAAAGAGCTGATGGTAGATCCGGACCTCGGCGGGCTTTGCATGCGCGGCCGAGACCCAATGCAAGGTTCCTTTCACTTTACGCCCGTCAGGAGCATTGCCGCCGTGCGTTGTCGGGTCGTAGGCGCCGCGCAGCTCGATGACAGCGCCGTTTGAATCCTTCACCACGCTTTTGCAGGTCACCAGATAGGCCCCACGCAACCGCACCTCCCGGCCTGGCCCCAGGCGGAAGAACTTGTTGGAGGGATTCTCCATGAAGTCCTCCTGCTCGATGTAGATCTCGCGCCCGAAGGGTACTTTGCGCGTTCCCGCCGCCGGGTCCTCAGGGTGGTTGGCGACCTCGAACTCCTCGGATAGACCTTCGGGATAGTTCTCCAGCACCAGCTTGAGCGGCTTCAGCACGGCCATGCGGCGCGAGGACGACGCGTTTAAATACTCGCGGATCGTATGCTCGAACATCGCGACCTCGATGACGCTATTGGCGCGCGCCATGCCGATGCGGCGGACGAATTCGCGCAGCGCCTCGGGTGGCACACCGCGCCGGCGCAGGCCGGCGATAGTCGGCATACGCGGATCATCCCAGCCCCGCACGCGGCCGTTCTTGACGAGATCGGTCAAGAAACGCTTCGACAGGACGGTATAGGTGAGATTGAGTCGGGCGAATTCGTATTGTCGCGGCCGCGAAGGTACGGGCAGACTATCGAGGAACCAGTCGTAGAGCGGCTGGTGGTCGGCGAACTCAAGCGTGCAAAGCGAATGAGTGATGTGCTCGATCGCATCCGACTGCCCATGTGCGTAGTCGTAGGTCGGATAGATCGACCATGTCGTGCCTGTCCGCGGATGGCTGGCGTGCAGGATCCGGTAGAGGACCGGGTCGCGCAGGTTCATGTTGCCAGCGGCCATGTCGATCTTGGCGCGCAGGACTCGATCTCCGTTCTGGAACTCGCCGGCCCGCATGCGGCGGAAGAGGTCGAGGTTTTCCTCTGCACTGCGCTCACGAAACGGACTGTTCCGCCCCGGCTCGGTCAGAGAGCCGCGCATCGCGCGCATCTCCTCGAGCGGGGTGTCGTCGACATAGGCTTTACCCGCCCGGATCAGGTGCTCGGCCCACTGGTAGAGCTGCTCGAAATAGTCCGAGGCGTGATAGAGGTGCTCGCCCCAGTCGAAGCCGAGCCAGCGCACATCGCGCTCGATGGCGTCGATGTACTCCTGCTCCTCCTTCGTCGGATTGGTGTCGTCGAAGCGCAGGTGGCAGCGGCCGCCGAACTCCCGGGCCACTCCGAAATTCAGGCAGATCGACTTAGCATGGCCGATGTGGAGGTAGCCGTTCGGCTCCGGTGGAAAACGCGTGACCACCGTCTTGTGGCGGCCGGACGCGAGGTCGGCCTGAATGATCTCCCGGATGAAATCGCTGCCGGCCTCTGCCGGCGCCGTCGCGTCGCTCGCCATCGTGCTCCTGTACGGCGCCGGTCGGCGGCGCGGATGTCTTGTGCCAAATCCGCGGCGGGCCGCCAAGCCCCGTGCAGCGGCCTACGACCCGCGGGATTGGATGTGTTAAAGGATCAGGGGCGCTGGGCGATTCGGCTCCCAGGGAAAGCGGCACGATGAGAGTGGCACGACGGGCAGTCATGGCAGCGGCACTGGCGCTTCTCGCTGCCTGCATGCCGGCGGGCGAGCCGCTCATGCACCCGCCCAAGTCCTTCTTCGTTTTCTTTGCCGTCGACAGCGCCGACCTGACGCCGGAGGCGCATCAGGTGCTCGACCGGATCGCCGAGGAGGCCCGCCGGATCCAAGCCACAGGCGTCGGCATCGTCGGCTACGCGAGTCCGGTGGGCACGCCCACTCACAACCTGCGTTTGTCGGATATGCGCGCGGCGGCGGTCGAGGTAGCGCTCCGCTCGCGCGGGGTGCCCGGCGACATCATCGTTCGTACCCACCACGGTGCGACGCCTGTCATCGGGCCCGAGATCGAAGGGCAGCGGGTCGAAGTCGTGGTGTCGCGCGAGGAGCGCCCGCACCGCCTCTAGGGCTGATTTTCTGAAGTGGAGTCCGCCCGGCTGGGAGACGACAAATCTCCCTGTCCGCCCGGCAGCGCCGGTGCCGGCAGCGTGTCCTCCGTCATGGCGCGCCGCGCCTGCGCCTGCGACCAAACCGAGACCGGGATGCTGGCGAGGTAGAGCACGCCGGCGACCAGGAAGGTAAGAAACGGCTCGCTGGCGATCGCCGCCGCCAGGATCACGGCCATCAACAGGATCGGCAATCCCATCGACGGCGTCAGCTTGAGCTTCTTCGTCGAGAAGGTGGGGACCCGGCTCACCATCAGCGCCGCGACAATCAGCATCACCGCCGCGTTCAGCCATGGCCGGTCGAAGAAGCCGCCGCCGAACTGGATCGTGCCCATTACCGGCAGCAAGGCGAGGAAGGCACCCGCGGGTGCCGGCACGCCGACGAAATAAGCGCCCGCCCAAGGCGGCGGGTTCGGGTCGCCGATCATGGTGTTGAAGCGGGCAAGGCGCAGCGCGCAGCACACGGCGAAGACCAGGCAGAAGGCCCAGCCCAGCCCGCCGAGGTGGTGCAGCGTCGCGAGATAGACCATCATCGCCGGCACGGCGCCGAAGCAGAGGAAGTCAGAGAGTGAATCGAGCTCCGCGCCGAATTTTGAGGTACTGTTCAGCAATCGCGCCAGGCGCCCATCGAGAACATCGAACACAGCAGCCACCATGACGGCGAAGATCGCCAGGTCCCAGCGCTCCATCATGGCGAAGCGTAGCGCGGTGAATCCAGCGCATAGCGCCAGAACCGTCAGCACGTTGGGGATCAGCCGGTTAAGGGTCGGCGGCTCGAGACGCGGCCGACTCTCGTGCAGAGCGTTGCGGCGAAACCGCCCGCCTGGCCCAAACATCAGCGCACCTCGCCTTGTCGCGCCCCCTCACCCGAGGCCAGATCCGCAATAACCGTCTCGCCGCCGATGGCCCGTTGGCCGACGCAGACTAGCGGCACCGCGCCTGCCGGCAAGTAGACGTCGACCCGGCTACCGAAGCGGATGAGGCCGTAGCGCTCGCCGGCACGCACAGATTGCCCCTGTTTCAGCGTGCACTTGATGCGTCGGGCAATGAGCCCGGCGATCTGCACGAAGGCGATATCGCGCCCATCGACCGCGAGCGTCATGCGCACCGACATGCGCTCATTGTCCTCGCTGGCCTTGTCGAGGGCGGCATTGATGAAGGCGCCCGGCCGGTAGGCTACCGCCGTGACGCTGCCTTCGGCCGGAACGCGCTGCACATGCACGTCGAAGATATTCAAGAAAATGCTAACGCGTGGCACCGGCGTCGAGCCCATGCCCAGATCGGCCGGGGGCGGCGCGTCGACGATAAGGCTTACCTCGCCGTCTGCGGGGCTCAGGATGAGTCCGGGCCGGATTGGGACGACGCGATCGGGATCACGGAAGAAATAGGCCATCCACCCGGTAAGTACGAGGCCCAGCGCGCCCAGTGGCGCCCACACCCATCCCAGGATAAGCGTGATCAGCGCCCCGCCTGCCACGAAAATCGCGCCTTCCGGGTGGAGGCGGAAGGCAACGGAACGGAACATCGGATGCTTGGTCACGGCGCGCTCATGAATGCGGTGTCGGAAGCGGCGCAGTCTAAACGAATGGAGCCCCAGTGGTCACGCAGTACCGAGGGCAATCGGCGATCCCAAATGT
>VGEI01000357.1 GCA_016869415.1 Alphaproteobacteria bacterium | reverse complement strand
ACCGTGGGCGTGCGGACGACCGCGCCCTGGATGGCGCGCGCTGCCTCGCGGATGGTGTCGATGGTGATCGTCATGCGGGCAACTTGCCAGGGGCCAGAGGGAGACCGATTATTAGCGGATGCCGGCGGGCCTGTCGCCCGAGACTGAGATAATCCCATCAGGAAGGAAACACCACGCCCATGGCCGATCTGAACGCGCTTCGTCGTGACCTAGCCGTCGCCAACCGCATCCTGGCCAACGAAGGCGTAGTCGATGCCTATGGGCATGTAAGTGTACGCCACCCGGAAGACAAGGGCCGCTTCCTGCTGTCGCGCTCGCGCGCTCCGGAACTGGTGTCGCCCGACGACCTGATGGAGTTTGGGCTCGACGGCGAGGTCGTCGACAAGGGCGACAAGCGCGCCCCCTATGTCGAGCGTTTCATCCATGCCGCGGTCTACGAGGCGCGGCCGGAGATCGTCTCGGTCATCCACAACCACAGCCCGAAGGTCGTGCCTTTCTCGGTGACCAAGACGCCGTTGCGGCCGCTGATCCACGTCGCCGGCGCCATGGGCGCCACCATTCCCGTGTGGGACATCCGCGAGAAGTTCGGCGACACCAATCTATTGGTGGCCAACCTGGACCAGGGGCGCGACATGACCCGCGCTCTCGGCCAGAACACCGTCGTGCTGATGCGCGGCCACGGCTGCACGGTCGCTTCCGACGGCCTCAAGAAGGCGGTGATCACCGCCGTCTACGTGCAGGTCAACGCCACGCTGCAGCTCGAAGCGATGGGGCTGGGTGAGATCAACTTCCTCACCCCGGGCGAGGTGAAGAAGACCGGCGACCTGCTCAACATGCCGCTGGTCGAGACCCGGGTCTGGGACTATCTCGCCTCGCGCTGCGACCGCCTCGGTATCTAGCGCGGTTCGAGCCGCAGAATCTGTCCCTGCGCGGCGAGGCTGTCGCGCTCGCCGGCGATGGTGAAATGCCGGCCGTCGGCCCATTGCGTCACCAGATCTCCCCAATGGCGGGAGAGCGGGTGGCCCGATTGGCCGGGAGCGACGATGAAGCGTGAACGAGCGAGATCGGCAAGGTCATAGATGGCGCGATAGCCGGCACCGTGGACATGCGCGAACGGCTCGTTCTCGCGCGAAGCGCGCCAGGCGCCGCGGTTGACCGTGTAAACGTCGCCGTCGGTCGGCACATCGAAGGTGAGCCAGCTGCGGATCACCGGCAGCCGCTCAAAGAGCGCGTGGCGGAAGGGCGCGCGATGGGCCCGTGACCAACGCCACGCCGCCATGTCGCTGCCATAGCGGCTGGTGAGCTTCTCCAGTGCGGAGGCCAGGGTCCCGGCGACGACAGGCGGGCAACCATCCGGCCGGTCGCGGCAGAAGGCGGACCGTCCGTCGAGTGCCGCCAGCAGGATCTCCGGCCGCTCGCTGCCGCGCACGCCGAGCTGCTCGGCCGGCCAGTCGGCGAGCAGGGCCAGCTGCAGCTCGCGCATCCAGGCGTGCAGGATCAGCGGCTCCGGCCGGCCGCGGGTCATGGCGCCATCCCAGTCGCGCAGCCGGGCCACGGCCTGGCGCGAGCGCTCATCGGCCGGCGACAGCCGATCGAGGCGCGCCAATACGGCGCGGGCGTAGAGCGAGACCGGGTCGGCCAGCATGGCCTCCGCCGATGCGATGTCGTGCCGCGCGACGGCGTCGAGCATCTGGCCGATGCGCTCAGCGCGGTAGGGCGTGTCCCAGTCGCGGGTGATGAAAACCGGGAAGTCGTCGTTGACGATGCGGTTGTTGGCGTTGACCAGGCGGCCTGCCGGCGGGTCGAAGGCGCGCGGCAACGCCTCGAAGGGGACGAAGCCGTCCCAGTCGAACTCGCCACTCCAGCCCGGGCGCGGCAGGCGGCCGTCGCCCGCCTTGCGATGCGGCAATAGCGCGGGCGCCACGAAACCGATATGGCCGTCGCTGTCGGCGTAGACAATGTTCTGCATCGGCGCGTGCCAGGAGCCGAGTGCTTCGAGGAAATCGTCCCAGTGGCGGGCGCGGTTGAGGCGAAACATCGCCTCGGCCGTGCGGTCGGGCCGGTAGTGAGCGGGCGACGACAGGGCCAGCGCGTGACCCGGCGGCACCGCGTCTGTCAGTCCGCGCAAGGCGTCGGAGAGGACGGGACCGTGTCGCGTCGTGCGCACCGTGACGACGACATCGTCCTGACCGCGGACCTTGATGGTTTCGCTGCGCGTGGCGAACGGGCGGGAGCCCTCCGGCGTGAGATAGCGGCTCGGGTCGTCAGGAGCGACGCGTTCGATGAACAGGTCGAACTGGTCAGCATTGGTGGTAGTGATGCCCCAGGCGATGCGCCCGTTGTGCCCTAGGATCACCGCCGGCACACCGGGCGCCGTGGCGCCGGCGAGACTCAGCGTCGGTGTGACGAGGCGTGTCAGGTACCACTGGCCCGGCGCAGCCAGCCCTAGATGCGGGTCGTTGGCCAGCAGCGGCTTGCGCGACGCCGTGTGCTCGCCGCTCAGCACCCATTCGTTGGAGGCGGTCGGCGGTCCGAGTGGCGCCGGCAGCCAGGCCGCCAGCCGGTCGAGGTCGAAGGAGCGGTAGAGCGTCGCCAGCGTCGTGGCGCTGCCGTCCGCTGGCCAGGACCACAGCTCTTCGAGTTGGGCGGCCGGCTGCCGGGTCAGCGCCCGCGCACGGGCAAGCTCGTCGCGCCAGTTGCCGGCCAGTTGCAGAGTCATGAGCTGACCCCAGAGGAGCGAGTCGACCGGCCGCCACGGCTCGGGCGTCAGGCCGGCGATGGCGAATTCCGGCGGCAGGATCGGATCCTGGGTCAAGAAGGCGTTTACGCCGGCGGCATAGGAATCGAGCTGACGCCGGAATTCGGGGGACAGCGCGCCGAGCGCCGCCTCGGCGTGCTGCAGCAGGCCGAGGGTGCGGAAGTAGCGGTCGGCTTCGATCGTTGCCACGCCGCTGAACTCGGACAGGCGACCGCGGCCGGCACGGCGCATCATCTCCATCTGGTACAGCCGGTCCTGGGCATGGACGAAGCCGAGCGCAAACCAGCCATCGGCCTCCGTTCGGGCGAAGATATGCGGCACGCCGTTGCGGTCGCGGACGATCTCGATGATTTCGCCGGGCCCCTCGAGGCGCAGCGTTCCCGAGATCTGCGGCAGGGAGGCGCGTAGATAGAGATAGAGCGACAGCGGTGCCGCCACGATCAGCGCCAGCACCAGCATCGCCAACCATCTCGGCCAGCGCCGCCGGCGATAGTGGGTACGCCGCCGCATCAGCTATAGCCCAGATGCCGACGCAGCCGACCCCTCATGTCATGTTGAGGATGACGGTCTTCTTCTGGGTGAAATGCTCGAGCATCGCCTCAAGCGTGGCTTCCTTGCCGAGGCCGGACTGCTTGACGCCGCCGTAGGACAGGCCTGGCTGCACCACCAGGTTCTGGTTCACCTGGACAAAGCCCGCCTGCAGCCGGCGCGTTGCGTCGAGTGCCGTCTTGAGATCCTTGGTCCAGATCGACGCCGCCAGGCCGTATTCGCTGTCATTGGCCGCGGAGATGACCTCCTCGTACTCCTTGAACTTCATGACGCAGGTGACCGGCCCGAATATCTCCTCGCGCGCCACCCGGCTGTCGTTCCTGAGGCCAGTGAAGATCACCGGCTGGACGAAGAGCCCGTCCTTGAGCTTTGGGTCGCTTGGCATGGCCGAGCAGGCATTGGCCTTGCCGCCCTGATCGGTGCCGACCTTGATGTAGGACTTCACCTTGTCGAATTGCGGCTTCGAGATGATGGTGCCGATATCCGTCTTCTCGTCGAGCGGATCGCCCATCACCATGACGTCGACCTTGGCCTTCAATCTGGTGACGAACTCGTCATGCAGGCTTTCGTGGACGAAAATGCGGCTGGCTGCTGTGCAGCTCTGGCCCTGGCGGGTAAAGCGCATGCCGACGATGGCGCCAGCGACTGCGCGATCGAGATCGGCGTCGCCCATGACGATCATCGGGCCCTTGCCGCCGAGCTC
>VGEI01000356.1 GCA_016869415.1 Alphaproteobacteria bacterium | reverse complement strand
GCGTCGTGATCTCCTTCGGCCCGTCCTTGGTCATATGCCGGACCTTGGCCGCCGGGATCCTGTCGCCAACCTTGATCGCCATCGTCTCCTCCCCTGAATGGAAAAGGGCGGGACCGCAGCCCCGCCCCTCTTATCCGGCTCCGGTTTAGAGCTGCTTCAGCATTGTCTCGGCGTTCGACACCTCGAAGGCGCCAGGCTTCTCGAGGTTGAGCTGCTTCACGACGCCGTTGTCGACGAGCATCGAGTAGCGGCGCGAACGCGTTCCCATGCCGTAGCCCGAGCCGTCCATCTCCAGGCCCAAGGCCTTGGTCAGCTCGGCGTTGCCGTCGGCCAGCATCAGCACGTTGTCGCCGACGTTCTGGTTCTTGCCCCAGGCGTCCATGACGAAGGCGTCGTTGACCGAGAGGCAGGCGATGGTGCTCACACCCCTGCCCTTGATCGCCGAGGCATTCTGCACGAAGCCGGGCAGATGCTTGGCCGAGCAGGTCGGCGTGAACGCGCCAGGCAGTGCAAACAGCGCCACCTTCTTGCCGCCGAATATCTCGTCCGTGGTGATGTCCTTCACCCCGTCCTTGGTCATGTGCTTGATCTTGACCGACGGAACCTTGTCGCCAACCTTGATCGTCATTGTTGCTCCCTTTCCTGATCCCCGGCACGGGTGACCTTTGAGGTCCAAGCTATAGCCCGCCTGCGCCCGGTTTTCACCCCCTTAGAAACTAGGGATTACCCGCCGCCCCGGCCAGCGCGTCGGGCGTCGCTGGTGACCGGTGCGCGCGCCTTGTCGAAGGCGTTGAGTACGGCCTCGCGCGTCAGGATTTCGGGTAGCGGAATGCCCTCGGGTGCCGCCGGGCCGTAGACCACGTTGAAGGGAATGCCGTAGCGCCCGAAATTCGTCAGGTACGCGGCAATCTCATCGCTCGGACGGGTCCAGTCGGCGCGCATCGGCACCACGCTGCCATCGGCCAGCCGCGCCGCCACGTCGCCACGCGCAATCACCACCGCCTTGTTGACCTGGCAGGTGATGCACCAGTCGGCCGTGACATCGACGAAGACCACTCGGCCGCCGCGTGCCAGAGCTTCGATGCGCGCCTGATCGAAAGGCTGCCAGACGTCGGAGGCTGAGATCGGCGAGCGCGGCGGCGAGCCCGCGGTGAAGGCGCCTGGGACCAGGAACGCCGAGACGGCGATCGCTGCCAGCGCCGCCCGGCTGGCGGCGCGCTGAGGTCCCGTGACCCGGCCCAGCAGCCACAGCCCGGCCAGCAGCGCCAGCAGCAGCGCGCCGAGAACCAGGGCCGGCATCGTGCCGATCTGGCTGGCCAGAACGGTCAACAGCCATACAGAAGTCGCGATAAGCGCGAACCCCAGAACGATACGCAGATGAAGCATCCAGCGGCCCGGGCGCGGCAGCCATGCCGCGACATGCGGAAAAGTTGCGATCGCCAAGTAAGGCAGAGCCAGACCGACACCCAGGGCCACGAAGATGGCCAGAATTTCAACAGGCCCCTGCGCCAGCGCAAAGCCGACCGCCGTCCCGACGAACGGCGCCGAGCAGGGCGTCGCCAGAAGGGTCGCAAGAACGCCGGTCAGAAACGCCTGGCGCGGGCTGTCCCCCGGCCGCGGCGCCCCAGCGGCATCGCTGATCGCCTGCGGCAGACGGATCTCGAACCAGCCCCAGAGATTGGCGGCGAATAGCGCAACCAGGAGCGCCATGGCGATGAGGAAGGCCGGCTGCTGGAACTGCACGCCCCAGCCTACGGTAGCGCCAGCCGCCTTGGCTGCGATCAGCGCCAGCGCCAGCGCCGCAAATGACACGACGATACCTGCCGCCGAGGCGAGGAAATTCCGCCGCACCTGCGCGGACGCCGCCCCGCCCTGCCCGGCGAAGCTCAGGATCTTCAGTGACAGGACCGGCAGGACGCAGGGCATCAGGTTCAGGATCAGCCCTCCCAACAATGCCACCAGCAACGCCGTCACGAAGCCAACAGATACCGCCGTCGGCGTCGGCAATCCGGCATCGAGAGTGACAGTCCGCTCCATGGCGCGCCCGCCGTCGATCAGCGTCAACGTCACCGGAAGACCGGCGAGGTCTATCTGCCTAACCGCTGCACCACGCACCGGGACACGGAGCCGCGCCAGCTTCCCCTCTTCCGAGAGCTGCACAGCCGGGCGGCCGAAGCCGAGATTGGCGGCTGGACCGTCGGCCTCGACGATCAGGTCGGGGTTCCCAAACCCGGTCAGGGCACGCGCCGTGACCTCGAGCGCCGGCGTGCCGCCGCCGCGCCAGGCGGCGCGCTCGATGGCGAGGCCGCTGCCGGAGCCCTCGCCGGGAACGCGCGCCATAAAGCGATCGATGAGATGCGCGTGCGGGCTGGGGCCGGCGCTGCCCGACGGCAGATCGAGCGCCAGCGCCGCCTGATAGGGGATACAGATCTTTTCGCAGACCAGATAGTCGAGCGCGAGCTGTAGATGCAGCGCTGCGCCCGGCCGCTCGAGCTGTACATCGATCGGCAGCACGACCTCGTCGCCGTAGCCGAACGTGTCCAGGCCGAAGAGCTCGAAGCGCTCCGGAGCGGGCCAGCGGAATTCCGCCGAGCGCAGATTGCGCGAGCCTTCCCAGTTGGGCTTGGGTGGAAATCCCGCATCGCCCGGCGAACGCCAGTAGATCTTCCAGCCCGGATCGAGCCTGAAGTGGAGGCCGAGACGGGCGCTTTCGCTACTTCCGGTCGCCTGGGCGGCGGCGACGAGTCGCACCCCGGTCTGGTCGGTGCGCGCCCATTCGGATGCCGCAGTGTCGGCCTGCGCCAGCGGCATCGCGATGGCCGCGAAGGTCAGTGCAGCGGTCGCTATGAGAAAAATATTTCTATTTCGTTTCATGCGTTTAGCAAGAATGTCGCAGCATCCGCAGAGCCCCTTGATCGTTCAATATAGCGGTCCACCTAGCTTGCCGGCGGCACATTGACGTGAACGAAATCGCCGCTGTGGTAAGCTTGCGTTAACTCGTTGCGGTCCCTAATTGGTATAGCATGGTTGCGAAGCTTCCTTCGTTCTACACCGGGCACCTTCTGGTGGCGATGCCACAGATGGAAGACCCGCGGTTTGAGCGCACGGTGGTCTATATGTGCGCCCACAATGCTGACGGCGCCATGGGCTTGGTGGTGAACAAGCTCTTCGACGCCATCACCTTCCCGGATCTGCTCGAGCAGCTGAACATCGAGCGCGGGCCGAAGACCGAGCAGATCCGCGTCCATTTTGGCGGCCCTGTCGAATCCGGCCGCGGCTTCGTGCTGCATTCGGATGACTATGTGCGCGACGGCACGCTTAAGGTGCGTAACGGGTTTGCCCTCACCGCCACGGTCGATATCCTCAAGGCCATCGCCCAGGGCGAGGGCCCGAACCACAGCCTGCTGGCGCTGGGTTACTCCGGCTGGGGTCCCGGCCAGCTGGAATCCGAAATTGCTTCCAACGGCTGGCTTATCGTCCCCGCCAAGCCGGAGCTGGTTTTCGCCGGCGAGCTCGACGAGAAGTGGGAACGCGCGCTCAACGCGGTGGGCGCTAGCTTGGGTTCGCTGTCCGGCTTCGTCGGCCGCGCCTAGCCCAGCCGCGCAACCAGCCTGTCGTACGATTCGAGTCCCCCGAGCGGCCCCATTGCCGCCACGGTCGGACGCCCGCCGAACACGCGCTGCGCCGCGCGTGCCACGTCCTTCGGCGTGACGCCGTCGATACGCCGAACGATCTCGTCCACCGGGATCGGCCGTCCGTAGATCAGCAGCTGCGAGCCGAGCCCCTCCATGCGCGCACCCGTGCTTTCGAGCGACATGAGCAGCCCCGCCTTCATCTGGGTGCGTGCCCTGCGGACCTCGTCCTCGGGCGGCGGCGAGCGCACATCGCGCAGCTGCTCGGATAGGACTGCCATCAATTCCTTCATCTCTTTCTCGCCGGTACCCGCATAGACGGCGAATACGCCGCCGTCGAGATACGGAGCCGAGAAGGCGCTGACTGCGTAGGCCAGGCCGCGCCGCTCGCGG
>VGEI01000355.1 GCA_016869415.1 Alphaproteobacteria bacterium | reverse complement strand
GGAGCGGGCGTTGCGTACATCGCTGCGGAAGCTGCTTTCGGCCGCAGCGATACCCACCAGCGTGCTGAATGGAGTGCGTGAGCCGCTCGCCGCCTGGCGCAGCGTCGGCAGCACCTCGCGTGTGGGTTGGCTCGGGGGGAGTGGCCCCGGCGCCGGCGCGGAACCGGTAGGTAGCGACATAGATCTATTTTATTTCTAATTTTACGAATTGAGTGTTAAGCCCGTTGCCAAGCTGTGGATAAGTCAGTGGAAGTGCAGCTTTCGGCACGCCTGGAAGCAGCGCGCCGATCCCCGTTATCCACCGCCTCGTACCAACGGCGTGGATTGAAATAATCGGTCGGACCGCCTAGTCTATTAGATGTTAACTATTTAGGCAGAGTCGCGGTTCGCCTCTGCGTCGGCTCGTCGAGAAAACGATGCTCGCTGACACGGCCTGAACCGTCGGATTAGACTACGCGGGTACGGTACGAGGGTAACACCAGGCTGGATCTGAAAATCCGCACGGCCAAAACGGCCGGCACGAGACTGAGGCGACCCGGATGAGCTCGATCAACACCAACAGCGGTGCGTTGCTTGCGTTGCGCAATTTGAGCGCGACCAACAATCAGGTCGACCGTTCGCTCAACCAGACGGCGACCGGTAAAGCCGTCACGCCGGTTTCGGATGCCTCGACTTTCTCGCTGGCCGAGAATCTGAGCTCAGATCTGCGGGCCTTCGACGCCGTGCAGCAGGGCCTGTCCAACGCCACCGGCATCAACTCCGCCGCCATCGCCGGCGCCACCGCGGTCTCCGACCTGCTCGGCACGTTGCGCGAGAAGGCCATCGCCGCCGCCAACCCCGCCAACACGCCCGAGCAGCAGGCGCAGCTCGCCGCCGATTTCCAGGCGCAGGTGCAGCAGGTCGCCGCGGCGATCGGCAATGCCAACTACAACGGCCGCAACCTGATCTCCTCCGGTTCGCAGAGCGTGTCGCTGACCACCTCGGTCAGCGGCGGCCAGCAGACCCTGGCCAACGCCGCGGCGATCGGCAGCGTGCCTGCGGCGCTGAGCGGCGGTGTCGCCACCACGGCGGCAGCGGCCAGCGCGCTCACGGCCATCGACGCTGCTGCGGTGGTGGTCGGCGAGGCGCTGGGCACGCTGGGCGCCAACCAGAAGGCGGTCGAGTTCCAGAGCAGCTTCTCCAAGACCATGGCCAACGCGGTCACCGAAGGCTTGGGCGGCCTGGTCGACGTCAACCTTGCCGCCGAGGCGGCCAAGCTGCAGGCGCTGCAGGTCAAGCAGTCGCTTTCCGGCGGCACGCTGAACATCGCCAACCAGCGGCCGCAGACTCTCCTCTCGCTGTTCAATACCTGACCCTCGCTTCGGGCGGAGTCTGGACCCCGGTCAGCACCGGGGTGACAATCGCGTGTGCCCGTTTCCCAGGAGTCACGCATGACCGACGCAGCCACCGCCCGCATGCTTGCCCGCTACAACGACTGGGCCAACCGGCGGCTGTTCGACGCCGTCGCCGCCCTGCCGGCGGGCGAGGCGGAGAAGCCGCGCCCCAGCCTGTTCAAGTCGATGATCGGCACGCTCAACCACAACCTGGTCGTGGCGCTGATCTGGCAGGCGCATCTCGAGCGGCGCGAGCACGGCTTCAAGGCACGCAACCTGGTGCTGCACGCCGGCCTGCCGGCCTTGCGCCAGGCGCAGGGCGAGATCGACCGCTGGTACATCGGCTGGGCCGAGGCGCAGGCTCCCGAGGCGCTCGGCGAACTGCTCGATTTCAAGTTCATCTCCGGCGTTGCCGGGCGAATGACCCGCGGCGAAATGCTGCTGCATGTGGTCACCCACAACTCCTATCACCGCGGCTGGGTGGTCGAGCGTTTCGCCGAGGTGCCGGTGAAGACGCCGGATCTCGACCTGCCGGTGTACCTGACCGCGCCGCTGGGAGCGGCGTCGGGTGACCCGACGGGCCGGCCATGACGACGCGGAAAACCCTCAGCATGAAGAATCTCGAAGCCCTCGGCGCGGAGCGCCTGGCCGGGCTCCTGATGGAGATCGCTGCCGGCGAGCCGGCCGTCAAACGCCGGCTGCGGCTCGAGTTGGCGGGAGCGGCCAGTCCGCGGGAGCTGGCGCACGAGGTGCGCAAGCGGCTGGCGGCGATCGCCCGGGCGCGCTCTTTCGTCGACTGGCAGCACCAGCGGACGCTCGTCCGGGATCTCGAAACCCAGCGCCGTGTCATCGTCGAGCGGCTGGCGCAGGCCGACGCCAGGGAGGCGCTCGAGCTGATGTGGCGCTTCCTCGATCTGGCCGGGCCGGTGCACGAGCGCAGCGACGACAGCAACGGCGATATCGGCGATGTCTTCAGCGCCGCCTGCCGCGACCTCGGCCCGCTGGCCCAGGCCGCGCGGCCGGAGGCGCGGGCCCTGGCCGACCGCGTCTTCGCCGCGCTCAACGGCAACGGCTACGGCCAGTACGATGGCCTGATCGAGACGCTGGCGCCGGTCCTCGGCGCCGGAGGACTCGGCCGTCTCAAGGCGCGCTTCGTCGCGCTGTCGAAGACGCCCGTCGAGGAGCCCCGCGCGGCGGAGCGCCGGGTCGTCGGCTGGGGGAGCGGCGGGCCGCTCTACGCCGACGAGATCGAGGCGAGCGGCCGCGCGAGCACGATCCGGATGGCCCTGATGGACATCGCCGACGCCCAGGGCGACGTCGACGGGTTCATCGCCCAGTACGACGAGCGGGTACGGAAGGCGCCGCGGATCGCCGCGGAAATCGTCCGGCGGCTGCTGGCGGCCGGCCGCGCCGATGAGGCGTGGCAGAGGCTCGAGGCGGCCGAGCACCGGCGCGGCGCCGGCACGGATCTCGAGTGGGAGGACGCGCGGATCGACACGCTCGAGGCGCTGGGGCGCGGCGTCGAGGCGCAGGCCGCCCGCTGGTCGTGCTTCGAGCGGGCGCTGTCGATCCCGCATCTGCGGGCCTACCTGAAGCGGCTGGCGGATTTCGACGACGTGGAGGCCGAGGACAAGGCGCTCGGCCACGCCGAGAGCCACCGGGACGTCCTGCCGGCGCTGGCGTTCCTCGTGTCGTGGCCGGCTCTCGAGCGGGCCGCCGGGCTCGTCGTCCGGCGGGCAGGGGAGCTGGACGGCAACCACTACGAGTTCCTGGCGCCGGCGGCCGAGGCGCTGGCCGGCCGGCACCCGCTGGCCGCCACGCTGCTGCTGCGGGCCATGATCGATTTCGCGCTGACCCAGGGCCGGTCCAGCCGCTACCGGCACGCCGCCCGGCATCTCATGGAGTGCGCGGGCCTGGCGGGCGCGGTCCCTGAGTTCGGGACGTTCGAGACGCATGACGCCTACGTGGCCCGCCTGCGCCTGGAGCACGGCAGAAAAAGCGGGTTCTGGAGCCTGGTTTCCTGAGCGGCGGGACGCCGCCCGCAACCGCGCTCCCGGACTCCGTCTCGCGCTCCGGTTGTGCTATTCTTAAAGAGGCCATGGACAGCGACCGCCTGTTCGTCCGCTTCCAGGATGCCGTGCAGGAGGCCGACCGCCTGCGCGCCAGGCGGGCCCGCGGCCAGCCCAGGGCCAGGCGCTTCGCCCTGCAGCGCGTGCCCATCGGCCGCGACATCCCGGAGATCGCCGCCGCCACCTTCCGCCGGCTCCAGGACGCGGCGGAATCGGCCGGGCGGCTCGACGATCACGTCACGGCGCATCTGCGCGCCGTCACGGCGCTGCGCTTCCGCCTCGACCGCGGCGAGGGCACCATCGAGCTTGGCCCCTATCTGCGGCAGGTCTGCCAGGAGCTGCCTTCGCCCGATTACCAGGATCCCAATGTGCGCCTGGAGATCGACGCCGAGAGCATCGAGCTCGACGCCGACCGTGCGCTGCGCCTCGGTCTGATCACCGCAGAGCTGGCGATGAACGCCCACCAGCACGCCTTCGGCACGCCGCGCGGCGGCACCATCCGTATTTCGGCGCGCGGCTACGGCGCGGTGCTCGCCTCGTTTGCCGTGGCCGATACCGGGCGCGGCTTTCCGCAGTCGTTCAAGCGCGGCTACGGCCTGTTGAGCGTCGAGGCG
>VGEI01000354.1 GCA_016869415.1 Alphaproteobacteria bacterium | reverse complement strand
AGCCCACCTGCTGGGCGTCAAAGAGATACTGCTGAAAGCTATCAGCGAGAAGGGTTGAGCAGTCAGCCGAGGCCCAAAGACAGCTCCGCCGCGAAGCAGGGAGAGGGAGGAGGATTCCCCCCGCTTCGCGGCGGCGAGGCTGAGGTGGCAGTTAACGAGTGCCACACTCGCGCCCCCTGACCCGACTCGATGTCGACCCTGGGGATAGAACTATTCTACGCCGCTTTTGTCCCCAGCGCGCGGTCATGTGCCAGCAACTCCCGTGCGGCCTGGCCGACCCGGCTGTGATGCTCGGCCTCCAGGTTCGACAGCAGCGGCAGCATGGGTCCCATGTCGGCAATGCCGGCGAGGCCCACGGCCTCATGTAGCACACGGATCGGGCTCAGCGCGTCACGGCAGTCCTCGAGCGGCAGATAGGCCGCCCGGATTTTCTCGGCCGACGTGTAGTCCTTGCGCTTGAGAGCGGCAAGCAATGCCATCGAGCCGCGTGGGCCGACGCAGACCGAGCCCGAGGTGAAAGCGTTGAGGCCGAAATCCCGCAGATGGACGACGGCCGGCCGCTCGCCGATGCCGCTGATGATGTACTTGCGGTCCACCTTCTGGACGAGCTCGCTGAGGAAGGCATCTTCCCGAGGGTCCTTGCGGACGATGGCATATTTGATGCCGCAGACGACGCCCGCGCTGACCAGGTTTGCGACGTTCTGCGGGTTCAGGTAGCCCTCGGCCTTGACGTAGACGATGATCGGCTTGCCGTAGGCATCGGCGAAGCGCTTGAGTCCCGTCTCAGCACCCGCTGGCGTCGAGGGAAAGGTCTGCGGCAGAACCATCGCCGTGGGGAAAGCGCGCTGCTTCAGCACCGCAACCTGGTCCATCATCTTGCCGAAATCCGGCCCGACCGATGGGATCACCCAGGTGTTGGGCGCCGCCAGTTCCTGCAACATGTCGAGGACGGCGGCGTATTCGCCGGTCCCGATGTTGTAGAAATTGGCGTTGCCGCCATACATCAGCGTCGTCACGCCGCCGTCCTGGAGGTGGCGGATCAGCGCCTTGTTGGCCTCCTTGTTCAGCGAGAGATCCTGGTGGCGCGCCAGCGGCGGCACGGCCAAGACGGACGAGGCAAGATCGGCAGGGGTGACGGGAGAGGTTTTCATCGTGATCTCCTCCGTAGACGGATCAAAGCTTGAGGAAGCTCGGCAGCCAAAGCGAGAATTCAGGTACGTAGGTGACAATCATAAGCACAGTCGTCATGACCAGATAGAAGGGCCAGAGCTCCTTGGTGATCTGCTCCATCGAGACACGGCCGATAGCGCAGCCGATGACCATGGTAGGCCCTACCGGCGGCGTCACCAGGCCGATGCCGAGATTGAGCAGCATGACCATGCCGAAGTGGATGGGGTCGATGCCGAATTTCATGATCACCGGCATGAGAATCGGCGTGCAGATCAGCAGCATGGGGGCTAGGTCCATGAACGTGCCCAGGATCAACAACAGGATGTTGATCAGCATGAGGAACACGTACTTGCTGTCGGAGATCGATAGGAAGAACTCCGTGGCGATAGCCGGCAGCCGGATCAGGGCCATGATGTAGGCGAAGGCGACCGAGAAGCCCACCATGATCATGACCATGCCCACGGTGCGCGAGACACGAGCCAGCAGCTGCGGTAGGTCACGCCATTTCGCTTCCTTGTAGACGAACATGGAGACTAAGAAGGCGTAGGCGCAGGCAATGGAGCCGGACTCGGTGGCGGTAAAGACGCCCGAAAGGATGCCACCGAGGATGATGACCACGGTCATCAGTCCCCAGATCGATTCTGCTGCGATTTTCACGGCCTGTTTGAAGGGAACAACCTCGCCCTTGGGGTAGCCGCGCTTGTAGGAGATGAGCAGGCAGAGGCCCATGATCGACAGGCCCAGCATGACGCCCGGGATGATGCCAGCCAGGAACAGGTGAGCGATCGAGATCGAGCCGCCGGCGGCCAGGGAGTAAATGACGGCGTTGTGCGAGGGCGGCAGCAGGATCGCCTGCAGCGAGCCGCAGATCGTCACATTGGTTGCGAATACCCGCGGGTAGCCGGCCTTGATCATCTGCGGGATCATCACCGAACCGATCGAGGCCGTGTCGGCGACCGACGAGCCGGAGATGCAGCCGAACAGGGTCTGAGCCACAACGTTGACCATGGCCAGTCCGCCGCGGATGAAACCGACAAAGACCTGTGCCAAGGCGACGAGGCGGCGCGCCGTACCTCCTTCGGCCATCAGGGCGCCGGTCATGACGAAGAAGGGAATAGCGAGCAGCGGAAAATTGTCGACGCCGTCCGACGTCTTAAGCATCACCGCTTCGAGTGGGATGTCGATCCAGACCGCGGTGACGATGGCGGAAAGGCCCAGCGCATAGGCGACCGGCACGCCGATGGCGCAGAAAATGGCGAACGAGGCGATGAGAACGAATGCGTCCATGGCCTGGTCCTCAATCCATGACCGAGGAGCCGAGCGTCGCACCCGCCGGCGTCGGGAACACCTCGCCCTTCCACAGACGCTCAATGACGAACAGCAGGGTGATGCTGCCGCCGACAGGGATCGGCATGTAAGTGATGCCGGCTGTGACTAGCGGAAACTCGCCGATCACTTGGTGCCAGGTCGTGTGCACGAGTTCGGTGCCCCAGATCAGCATGAACAAGTTGATGGCCACCATGCTGACCTCGGCAACAAGGCCCAGGGCGCGGCGGGTGGCGGGCGAGACCATGTCTGGAATAGCCATCACGGCGATGTGCAGTCCGTCGCGATAGCAGGCCGAGGCCGAGAAGAAGGTGAAGACGATCATCAGCAGGATCGCCATCGGCTCAGGCCAGCTCGACCCGAAACCCAGCACGTAGCGGGTGAAAACGCCCCAGGGAATGATGAGGGTCATGGTGACGAGGCACGAGGCGGAAATGAAAACGCATGCCTTGTGCAGAACGTCCATCACTGAGATGTATTGTTGTTTAGCCACCGAAGATTCCCCCGTTGATAAAGAACGGGCCGGCGCGATATTCCCGGAGGAAACCGGCCGGCCCGCGATGGTCAGATAAGAACCTTAGCTGCTGACGGCCTGGATGCGCTTGACCAGATCAGCGTACTTGCCGCCGTACTTGTCCCATACCGGCTTGACCGAATCTTGAAACTTCTGCTTCTCGGCAGCGCTCAGGGTGATGACGTTGATGCCCGCGTCTTTGATCTTCTTCATCGAGACCTCGGTGCGCTCATCCCACAGCTTGCGCTGCTCAAGCTGGGCTTCCTTTGAGAGCTTCCGCAGGGTGTCCTGCTCGGCCTTCGACATGCTGTCCCATGTGCGTTTTGAGAAGACCAGAATCTCGGGGATGATCAGGTGCTCGGTCAGGGAGTAGTTCTTGGCGATCGGGAAATGATTGAATGAGTCGTAGCTCGGTGGGTTGTTCTCCGCGCCGTCGACGACGCCCGTGGTGATGGCGTTGTAGACCTGGTCCATGCCCATCGATATGCCGTTGCCGCCCATGGCGTTCATGGTGTCGACGAACAGCGGGTTGCCCATCATGCGGATCTTCAGGCCCTTGAGGTCGTCGGGCGAGCGGATCGGGCGGACCTTGTTGTAGACGCTGCGGGCACCGGCATCCATCCAGCACAGGCCGATCAGGCGGCTCTGTGGGCTGTTGGTGATTTTGGCCAGCAGTTCGTCGCCAATTGGGCCGTCGATCGTGGCGCGCATATGCTTCACGTCGCGGAACACGAACGGCATGTTGAACACGTTGAGATCGTCGACGATCGGGCCGACAACGCCGACACTGACGCGGGCAAAGGCGAGCGCGCCGACCTGCGCCTGCTCCAGGGCCTCTTTCTCGCCGCCGAGCTGCATCGACGGGAACATCTGGATGCTGTACTTGCCGCTGGTCTGCGCTTCGAGCTTCTTGCCCAGGCGCTCAACGGCTTCGACCGTCGGGTAGCCCAGCGGATGCACGTCCGAAGCCTTGAGTACAATCTTCTGCTGGCCGAAAGCCGGGCCGCCGAAGCCAAGACCCGTAACACCGAGGGCCGCCGCAGCGGTGCCGGTACGTAGTACGTC
>VGEI01000353.1 GCA_016869415.1 Alphaproteobacteria bacterium | reverse complement strand
GATCGAGCGAGTTAACTCTCGCGCCCTTCAGGACGCCCACTTTCTCACCCCCGCCGCCTACCTACCGTCAACCAACGTGCGACCGCGACAGGAGCGGCGTGCCGCACCATAGTCAACTATGGCGATTCTGCAAACCAAGTATGAAATAGAGTACGTAAACCAACTGTAAACAGCTCCACCCTGGACTTAATGATGAAGCCCAGACGCGCCATCCGGGCGCGAAATGCCAAGGCTGGCCACTGCCGTGTGTCGAATGCTCCGGGCACCTGTCCGACGCCAGCAAACGATCCATATTTTTTCTGTTTCCCGCTCCCGCGAAGATAAAGACCCCTTGCTATGCTGGGTACTGTATGTCCAGCGGTTGGCGCCGCGAGCGGGGATTGGCACGACAAAAATGCCACACCCTCTTGCGGCCGACGCGCCCGCCCGGCATCGTGGCCGTAGGTAAGGAGTATCCGATGAGTGGAGCCGCTGCCCGCGACGAATTCGGCGCTTTCATGCCGGGGCCCGCAATCCGCATCGAGGGCGCGCCGGCCGCGATGCTTTCCGGCATGACCTTCGCCGCCAAGGATCTCTATGACGTTCAGGGACAGCGGACCGGAGCCGGCAACCCGGATTACCTGGCCGGGCAGAAACCGGCGGCCCGGCATGCCTGGGCCGTACAGGCCTTGCTTGACGCCGGAGCGACCCTGGTCGGACGGGCGATCACCGTCGAGATGGCCTTCGGCATGGCCGGCGACAACGTGCATTACGGCATGCCGATCAACCCCATGTCACCCGACCGCGTGCCGGGTGGCTCGTCCTGCGGCTCGGCTGCGGCCGTCGCCGGCCGGCTCTGCGACACGGCGCTGGGCTCAGACACCGGGGGCTCGGTGCGCATCCCCGCCAGCTATTGCGGCCTCTACGGCCTGCGGCCGACGCATGGGCGCATCCCGCTCGACGGCGTGGTGCCGCTCTCCGCCAGCTTCGACACCGTCGGCCACTTCGCCCGCGACGCTACCACCTTCGAGACGGTAGGCCGCGTGTTGCTGCGCGAGAGCGGCGAGCCGCCGCCGCCCAAGCGCCTGATGTGGGCGACGGACCTCGCCGCCGCGGCAGAGAAGGAGACGGCCGAGACGGCGCTGCGCGTAGCGCTGCGCATGGCTGCACCGCTGGGCGGGCTGTCCCGCGTGCGCGCCGCGCCGGTAGTCACGGCGGGCGATCCGCTGGAGGAATGGGCGGCCGACTTCCGCACCCTCATGGCTTACGAGGCGTGGAAGGCCCAGGGGCCCTGGATCAGCGAGAAGAAGCCCAACTTCGGCGCCGACGTAGCCAAGCGCTTCGAGATCGCTAGCAAGGTCACGGAGGCGGACTACAACGCCGCCCGGCCGCGCCGCGAGGCGGTGACCCAGCATCTGCGGCTGCTGCTGGCCGACGGCGGTGTGCTCTGCTTTCCCACGGCCCCGGGGCCGGCACCGTTACGCAACGATCCGGCCTCGCACGAGGCGGTGCGCTTCCGCGCCCATGTCCTCTGCGCGCCTTCGGGCCTGGCCAGGCTGCCGCAGGTCACCGTGCCTGCCGGCAAGGTCGATGGAGCACCCGTGGGCCTGTCCTTCCTCGGCGGGCCGGGCAGCGACGCTACCCTGATGCGCCTGGCCACGACACTGACTGTCTAAAATCGCGATGGCTAAAAACAAGGCGAAGTCCTATCCGCGGGATCTGAGAGGTTACGGCGCGCATCCGCCGCACCCGCGCTGGCCTAACGAGGCACGGGTCGCGGTCTCGTTCGTACTCAATTTCGAAGAAGGCGGCGAGCGCTCGGTGCTACACGGCGACAGGGAGTCGGAGGTCTATCTCTACGAAGTCGTCGGCCTCAGCCCACGCCAGCGCAAGCGCGACGAGAGTGTCGAGTCCGTCTACGAGTACGGCATGCGCGCCGGCTTCTGGCGCATCATGCGCCTGTTCGGCGAGCGCCGGCTGCTCTTCACTTCCTACGCCGTCGGTATGGCGGTAGTGCGTAATCCCGAGGCAGCAAAAGCCATGGCCGAAGCAGGCCACGAGATCGCCAGCCATGGCTGGCGCTGGTACGACTACCAGAACGTCGGCCTTGCCGAGGAACGCCGGCACATGAAGCTGGCGATCGACGCCATCAGGCAGGTCTGCGGCGAGCGGCCGGTGGGCTGGTACACCGGCCGCCTGAGCGCTAACACGCGGCGGCTGGTCGTCGAGGACGGCGGCTTCCTCTACGATTCCGATTCCTATAGCGACGACCTGCCCTACTGGCTCAATTTCGACGGCAAGGGACATCTCGTGATTCCCTACACGCTCGACAACAACGACATGAAGTTCGGCACCGCCCAGGGCTTCAACCAGGGCGACGACTTCTTCACCTACCTGCGCGACGCCTTCGACGTGCTCTATCGCGAGGGCGAGACGACACCAAAGATGATGTCGGTCGGCCTGCATTGCCGGCTGGTCGGACGACCGGGCCGCGCCGCGGCGCTGGCCCGCTTCCTCGACTACGTTCAGAAGCACGACAGGGTGTGGATCTGCCGGCGTGCCGACATCGCCCGCCACTGGCGGCAGGTCCATCCCTACGACGCCAAGACAGCCCACAAGGAATAGAGGAACGCCGATGCTCAAGGTCTACGGCCGCGCCAACTCGATCAACGTGCAGAAGGTGATGTGGATCATTGGCGAGCTCAATATCCCGCACACCCGCGAGGATGTCGGCGGCCAGTTCGGCAAGACCAAGGAAGACTGGTACCTGAAGATGAACCCGAACTCGGTCGTGCCGACGATCGACGACGACGGCTTCGTCCTCTGGGAGTCGAACAGCATTGTGCGCTACCTCGCGGCCAAGCACGGCGGCGGGCTGCTGCCGACGGACCTCAAGGCGCGGGCCGATGCCGAGCGCTGGATGGACTGGCTGCTCACCGTGCTCGGCCCGGCCATGCGCGATGTCTTCTGGGGGTTGGTGCGCACGCCGCCCGAGCAGCGCGACGCGAAAGCAATCGAGGACAGCCGGACGAAATCGCTTGCCGCCCTGCAGCTCCTCGACAGGCATCTTGCGGGCCGCGACTACGTCTGCGGCTCGAGCTTTACTGTCGGAGACATCCCGCTCGGCGTCTATGTCAGCCGCTGGTACAAGCTGCCGATCGAGCGGCCGTCGCTGCCCAATGTCGAGAAACTGCTCGGCCGCTTCAAGCAGCGTGCAGCGTTCAAGACCCACGTCGACGGAATTCCGCTGACCTGACAGTCAGCGTGTATCGGGACAGTGCGGAGCGGCGCCGCGGAAGGCGGCGCTCAATACCCGCGCTAGGTCGTCGGTCTCGGACGGCGCGTAGCTGCGCCCACCGGTGATCTCGGCCACGCATTCGGCATTAGCCTGCCCGGTGATGTCGACGATGTGCACCGGCACGTCCGGGCGCCGTTCGCGGAGACTCTGCGCTGCAGCACAGGGATCGCCGTTGCAGAACTCACGCCCGTCGGTGAGCAGCACGATCGAGCCCTTCGAGGTGTCGAGCATCTCCTGCGCCACCATCAGGCTCTGGGCCAGCGGCGTGCGCCCGCGCGGCGCCATGGCGCGGATGTAGTCGATGGCCGGCCCCCGGCGCCCGGCGCCGAAGAGTCCGACCTGGCGGATGTCGCGGCATTCCTGGAAGACGACGAGGCCGAGCTCGACGTGATCGGGCAGGTTCTGGGTCGCCTCGCTGAAGGCGAGCTGTGCACGACCTATGCGCTTGGGCCCGGGCTGCTGCAGCAGGGCGCGATACTCCGCACGCGCCTGCGGATCCTTGCGCCGCGTGCCTTCGTCGAGCCGGTCCTCCTCGGCGGGATCGAGGCCCAGCGGTAAGCCCATGCTCAGCGAGCCGTCGAAGACGAAGACGACACGGCCCGGCGGCGCGTCGGCCGGGCACTCGGGGTCGGGCTGCGGCGCGGGCTGATCGGGCTGACTGGCCTGCTGGGTGGCCGGACGCGGCGGCGACGCCTGGCTACTGCCGCCGCCACCTCCGCCGTCCGCGCGTTGCGACGAGCCGCGCGGGGCTGACGCGCCGGACGGCGCGCCACCTGCCGTATCGCCTGAACCGCTGCCGCCCCCGCGACCGCCGCCAGCGCTGCCACCAGCACCCG
>VGEI01000352.1 GCA_016869415.1 Alphaproteobacteria bacterium | reverse complement strand
CCAACTGCCCACCCGAGACCGGGCCTTCGCCCGTGCGTTGGCGGCGACCGTGCTGCGGCGTCTGGGTCAGATCGATGCGGTGATCGCGGCTTGCCTGGCAAAGCCCCTGACCCCCAAGGCGCGGGCGATCGAGACCGTTCTTCGCCTCGGCGTGGCCCAGCTTCTGTTCCTGGGAACGCCGCCGCATGCCGCGGTTGGCGAGACCGTGGGGCTGACGGAGGGCCGGCTACGGCCCTACACCAGCCTGGTCAACGCCGTTCTGCGGCGCGTGGCTCGGGAGGGGAACATGCTGGTCCGGGACCAGGACGAGGCGCGTCTCAACACCCCGGCTTGGCTATGGGAGTCCTGGGCAGCGGCCTATGGGAAGGACCGGGCGCGGGCTCTCGCCGCCGCCCATCTGGAGGAGGCAGCCCTTGACCTGACGGTCAAGAACGATGCCGCGGCCTGGGCGGAGAGGCTAGGCGCCGAGCTTCTGCCAACGGGCTCGCTGCGCTACCGCGGCGATATCGCAGTTACCGAGTTACCCGGATACGCCGAGGGGGCGTGGTGGGCACAGGACGCCGCTGCGGCTCTTCCGGCACAGCTCCTGGGCAGCGTCCGCGGGCAGATAGTGATCGATCTCTGTGCGGCACCGGGCGGCAAGACGGCGCAACTGGCGACCGCCGGGGCGCGCCTCATGTCGGTGGACCGCTCGAACGGGCGCATGGCGCGGCTCGAGACGAACCTGCAGCGCCTTGGCCTTCCAGCCGAGAGGATTGTGGCTGACGCCCAGATCTGGCGGCCGGGCGCTCCGGCTGACGCGGTTCTTCTCGATGCGCCCTGCTCGGGCACCGGCACGATACGCCGTCATCCGGACCTCCCGCGCCTCAAGACCGCAGCGGATGTCACGCGCCTGACGGGGCTTCAGGACCGGCTGCTTGACGCGGCCCGGGACTGCCTGAAACCGGGCGGTCGCTTGCTCTATTGCGTGTGCTCATTGCAGCCGGAGGAGGGCCCGCAGCGCATCGACGCGCTGCTGGCGCGCCATGGCGATCTGCGGCGTCAGCCGCTGCTGCCGGCCGAGCTGCGCGGTGTTGCGGAGTTCATGACACCGGCGGGAGATTTGCGGACGCTGCCGAGTGCTTGGCCGGATCGCGGCGGACTGGACGGATTCTACGCCGCGCGGCTGGTGCGCGCCGATTGAACGTTCAGGCCCCTTTTTCCGCTGCCGGACCGGCAAAGCCCATCTGCGAGACACGCAGCGCCACCTGAGTGCGGTTTTCTGCGTTCAGGCGCCGCATGATCTGCATCACGTGAGCTTTGACCGTCGTCTCGCGCATGCCAAGAGCGCGGGCGATGATCTTGTTTGACATTCCCTGGCAGATGTAGCCGAGAACATCGAGCTGGCGCGGGGTCAGGCCGAGCGCGCCGCGACGCAACCCCTGTGGGGGCACGATCTCCGGTGCGGCCGCGGGCGCGAACCACGTAGGCTCGCAGGGAAAGTAGGTGCCGCCGGCCAGAGCCAGGCGGATCACGCACAGCACCAAGTCGGCGGACATGGTCTGCGCGACCAACCCCGTCAGGCCCTGCGCCATCGCCCGGCTGACCAGGCCAGCGTCGTAGCGATCAACGACCAGGATGACCGGCGCCGTCGCGCCGCCCAAGATCGGGCGCAGATCCGCAAGCGGGTCGGCTGCCTCGTCGTTCGCCTGCCAGACAACGAGGTCGAGCGGCTCGCCGGCGCGCAGGCGGCGCAGGAGATCGTCATCGGACGGGCAGGAATCGACGGCGAGTTCGGGCGCGCGGGCATCAATGAAAGTCTTCAGTGCGTCGCTGCTGACTCGGATCGCCGAACGAACCACGACCCGCCGTCGCGGTGGCAAAGCATCGAGAGTGAGCGGCTGACCGGGAACGGCCGTCATGGCGGAGTCAATCTCTGCGCCGCGGCTACAGTCTCCGCGGCGATGAATATAGCTGTAGCAGGACGGCCGTCATGGCGACGGCGACCGCGCGTTCCCCCGAGAATGGCTTTCTCCCCCCCGCTGCTGACACCTGACCCTTATGGCGGGACTTGGCATCACAACTGCATCTACGCTCAATTCATAGAGGAGGCCGCGCTGGGGCGCAACCGCCGGGAGTTTCGCATGGCGAAAGAGGAACAAAAAAATCGCGAATTCAGAGGAATGGGTCGTTCAGCCTGACCCAACCCTCGGCCACTGTTACGAGTACACGCCGCAGCGACTGCCCGCGGCACGGGCCAGCGACACAGCGTCCCGTGTCGATCTCGAAACGCGCGCCGTGGGTGGAGCACAGGATCTCGCTGCCGTCCTGGGTCAGGAACCGGTCGGGCTGGAACTCCAATGGCGTGCCGATATGGGGGCAGGAATTGACGTAGGCGTTCACGCCGTCCCCGACGCGGACGACAAAAATCTCCCGCGAGTCCTCACGGTCAACAAAGGAGAACCCTTTCGCCCCCGGATCGTCGATGTCTTCGATCCGGCAGAGGGCCACGCTCATGCTGCGATGCCGGCCAGGTGACAAATATGGGTCCATTCCGCCGGGGTGACCGGCTGGACCGAGAGCCGCGCATAGCGCACTAGCGCCATGTCCTTGAGCTTCTTGTCAGCGCGGATCGCCGCCAGGGTGACCGGTGTCTTCACCGGTCTGACCGGTTTGACGTCGACCATGACCCACTTGCCGGTGTCGTCGCTTGAGTCCGGATAGGCCTCTCGCACAATCTCCATCACCCCGACAATCTCCTTGCCAATGTTGGAGTGATAGAAGAACGCCTTGTCACCGATCTTCATGCTCTTGAGGTTGCGTGCCGCGGTCCAGTTGCGCACGCCGTCCCACTTGCCGCGACGCTCAGCGACGAGCTTGTGCCAGCCATAGACGTCGGGTTCGGACTTCATCAGCCAGTAAGCCATGGCTATGCCTCGCTGCGGAAAGGGCGCTCGAGCACGGCGGCGATCGTCCGTGTGATATCGGCCCCGTGATGCACGATGGCGTCGACAGCGCCGACGATCGGCATGTCGACGCCGTGTTTCTCGGCCAACGCCTGCACGGCGGCAGCGGTAGCGACGCCCTCGGCGACCGAGCGCCGGCTGCCCAGCACCTCGCCCAGCGGCTTGCCGCGGCCCAGCGCTACGCCCAGCGACATATTGCGCGACTGGATGCCGTTGCAGGTCAGCGCTAGATCGCCCAAGCCCGACAGGCCCATCAGCGTCTCGCGCTTGCCTCCCAGTGCGGTACCCAGGCGCATGATCTCGGCCAGGCCGCGGGTCATCAACGCGGCGCGTGCGTTGTCCCCCAGCCGGCGCCCTTCGACAATGCCGCAGGCGATGGCGATCACGTTCTTCACCGCACCGCCGATCTGGGCGCCGATGACGTCGTCGCTGAGATAGGGCCTGAGTGCCGCTGAGCCAAGCATCGACACCAGCTCACGCCCCCGCTCCTCGTCGGCACAGGCCAGCGTTACTGCGGTGGGTTTCCCTGCCGCCACTTCGGCCGCAAAAGTAGGGCCCGAAAGAACCGCGGCGGTGACGCCCGGCGTCGTCTCTGCCAGAACCTCGGTCATCAGCCTGCCGGTTCCGACCTCGATTCCCTTGGCGCACAGCACCAGCACGGTGCCACGCGCCAGATGTGGGGCGATACGCTGGCTGATCTCGCGCAGATGCTGGGCGGGCACGGCCAGCAGGATAGTAACCGCTTCGCGGACTGCCTCGGCCAGATTGGTGGTGGCGGCCAGGGTAGCTGGCAGCACGACCCCAGGCAGAAAAGGCGGGTTGATGTGCTCACGATTGATGCTGTCGGCGACCTCGGCCTCGTAAGCCCAGATCGTGGTCACCGGGGGCACGCGCGTTCTCCCGGCGGCGAGCGCCAGCGCCGTGCCCCAGGCGCCGGCACCGATGATGGCAAGTCGAGCCGGGGCGGATGCGGTCATGGCGCGGGATAATCGCGGCAGCGGCGCGTCGAGGCAAGCGGCGCCACGGGGTGACGAAAGCCGGACATCTCAGGCGGGCTTGAGGAAATTCACCACGGCGGCGATTTCGGGGATGGCTTCCCCACCGTCAGGCACCACGAGATAGTGCGCGTGGCGCGCGTCAACGCGCTCGCCGAACAAATCAACCAGCTTTCCCTCGGTCAGCAGTCCGTCGATGAGGGGG
>VGEI01000351.1 GCA_016869415.1 Alphaproteobacteria bacterium | reverse complement strand
CCGATCGCGTTGGCAAAGCCCAGCGCATCCGTGCCGCCATGGCTCTTGACCACCACGCCATTGAGACCCAGGAAAACAGCGCCGTTGTAGCGTCGTGGATCGGTGCGCTTGCGCACTTTATTGAGCGCGTTGCGTGCAAAGAGATAGCCGACGCGGGCGACTAGCGATGAACGAAACGCGCCACGCAGGAACTCCGAGTACAGCTTCGCCGTACCTTCCGCGGTCTTGAGCGCAATGTTTCCGGTGAAGCCGTCCGTCACCACGACGTCGACCGTTCCCGCCGTTATATCGTCACCCTCGACAAAGCCGTGGAAGCGGATCGGCAGGTCAGTGCCGCGCAACTGCGCGGCCGCAGCACGAACTTCTTCGTGGCCCTTCTGCTCTTCCGAACCGACATTGAGCAGCCCGATGCTGGGTTGCGAGACTCCGAACACGGTACGGGCGAAGACCTCGCCCATCACTGCGAACTGCACGAGGTTGTCGGCATCGCACACGACGTTGGCGCCAAGGTCGAGCATCACGCTCTCGCCGCGCAGCGTCGGAAAATAAGAGGCGATGGCCGGGCGGTCGATACCCGGGACCGTGCGCAGCACGATCTTGGACATTGCCATCAGGGCCCCTGTGTTGCCGGCCGAAACGATGCCGGCGGCTTCGCCGGCATCGACCGAGTCGATCGCCAGTCGCATGCTGGAACGACGGCCGGTCCGCAGGGCAACCGAGGGCTTGTCACTGCTGGCGACCGCGTCGGGCGTGTGACGCACCGTGCAGAGCCCCGCCAGTCCGGCAGACCGATCGAGCAGCGGCCGGATGCGCTGCTCGTCGCCGAAGACAATGTAACGAACCTGGGGAAAACGCTTGCGAGCGATGTTCGCTCCCTCAAGCACCATCTGCGGCGCCTGGTCGCCGCCCATGGCATCAAGGGCGATGGTGAGCGGAGCGCTCACGCGTCAGATCCTGGTTCTTCCCAGTTGCCGTCGGCCTATGCGCTCTTCGCGGCCGTCACCTCGCGGCCATCATAGAAGCCGCAGGCCGCGCAAACATGGTGTGGCCGCTTGAGCTCGCCGCAGTTCGGGCACTCGGCGTGGGCCGACCCTTTTAGGGCCTCGTGCGAGCGCCGCATGTCCCGTCGCGACTTGGAGACTTTCTTCTTTGGAACCGCCATGACTTCATCTTTCCCTGCCGCACGCGACGGCAGCTTAACAACGTACCGAATTGACCGGAAACGGCCTCTAGATAATCAAAAAACCGTCTTTTCTCAAGCAGAGCTTTACTTTGGCCGCTTACGCAAATTCTGTAACACCATGAAAGGATTAACCCTTTTCATCTCCACCGCCGGCCCGCCTGAGGGGCCGTAGGCAGGATCGAGCGCGGCGCCGGGCGCCCGCGGATAGGGATCAAGCGCCAGAGCCAGCTCTTGGGCTACGATCTCACCAAGATCGAGCGGCCCCTCGGGCCATGGCTCCAGGGTCGCATCGATATCCGGGTCAATATCAATCCCTTCGCCACCCGCTTCGCCACCGCCGTAGAGGACCGTGAACTCGCTTTCAACGTGGCTGGGTACCGGGACCAGGGTCACGACACAAGCCTGAGCGACATCGGCTGTCAGGTGGCCGGCAAGCCGCAGCACCGAACCGCCGCGTGCCCGGCGGAGGCGAAGGCGCGCCTGGAGTTTGTCGATCCCTCGTAGGTCGAAGCGCTGGGCCAGAGCCATGCATTCCGCAGCGTTGGCCGAGATATCGTGGACGACCTCGGTGTGGCCGATGCGGTCGACCTCGACCGGCCGCGAGAACTCCGGGGCAGACGCGTTGCGACGCATCATGGACTTCCGGGTACCGAGGGAAAGCGGAGCGATTCGGCACTGAGCGCCGGGGCGGTCTGCGCCCGCAGAAGAGCCGCCGCCTCCCTCACATAGCGGCAGAGCGCGGATAGCGCCGCCCCGTCCGGCCCGGGCCCGGAAACAGTGCCATACAGATTGCGGCGCAGAGCCGCCGCGAGAGTCTCATCGTTGCCAGCAAGGCCGGCCTCGTAGGCGGCTATACGACCGTAAAGGCCTTCCGCCATGGCACGCACCCGTCGGCCGACCCCCAGATCTCCAGCTCCCATCTCGCGCAGGCTTTGATCCATGTCGGCAAACATGGTGTCGAACAGATCCTGCGCCAACCCGCCCTCCCCGCTCGCCTTCAACTGCTGCAGCACCAGAAACACGTGGAGAGCGATCATCTCGTAGCGGCCGTCGACGGAGTCGGGCACGCCATGCACTGAGTAGAATACCGTCTGTCGCGCCTGTATCACGATGGCTCGATACAGACCAATCGCCCGCGAGGGCGCACCGGATCGAAAAAGACGTGAGAGAATCATGGCGTTGCGGACACCCAGACCATGCCGTTTCCCCCATCGGGTTGACAGGCTGGCGGGGGCGGTGCGATGTACCATCAAGCATGATCTATGACCACACCCCATTCGCTTCGGCGGCCGCGGGGAACCGGCGGAAGCGCCCGGTATGGGCGCTGGGCGCTATGATGCTGATCGGCCTTGCCTTGGCCGCCTGCCAGCCGCGCATCGACAGCCGCGGCTACGTTCCTACGGGCGACGACCTCGAACGGGTCAGGCCGGGTCTCCAAGGGCGCGAGGAAGTGCAGGAGATTCTGGGCTCGCCGTCGAGCATCAGTACCTTCACGGATGACCGCTGGTACTACATCAGCAAGAAGACCCGCACCATGGCCTTTTACACGCCGACGGTGCTTGAGCAGAACGTGGTGGTCGTCGAGTTCGACGACGGCGGTATCGTCAAGGAAATCCGCCGTTACGCGCTGGAGGACGGACTGGTCATCGATCCGGTGACTCGCAAGACCCCGGCGCCGGGACGAGAGTTGTCGTTTCTCGAGCAACTGATCGGCAATTTCGGCAAGTTCAACTCGCAGAACAATGCCGCGCAGCCCGGCGGCGCCACCAGCGGCCGCTACTAGACGAACGCAAACGGTCCCCGGCCATCCTGAGAAAAACGAAACGGCCCCGGCAGCGATGCCGGGGCCGTTCGCATTGCTGCTGCCGCTCAGTGAGCCAGGATGGCCAACAGCAGGATAGCGACGATGTTGATGATCTTGATCATCGGGTTCACCGCCGGGCCGGCCGTGTCCTTGTATGGATCGCCGACCGTATCGCCGGTCACTGCCGCCTTATGGGCCTCGGACCCCTTGCCGCCGTAGTTACCATCCTCGATGTATTTCTTGGCATTGTCCCAGGCGCCGCCGCCTGAGGTCATCGAGATGGCAACGAACAAGCCGGTGACGATTGTGCCCATCAGCATCGCACCCACGGCGGTAAATGCCGCAGCCTGCCCGCCGATGATGCGGACCACAATGTAGACGACAATCGGCGCCAGGACCGGCAGCAGCGACGGAACGATCATCTCCTTGATCGCCGCCTGAGTCAGGAGATCGACCGCCTTGCCGTAGTCCGGCTTGGCCGTCCCCTCCATGATGCCCTTGATCTCCTTGAACTGACGGCGGACCTCGACGACCACCGAGCCGGCCGCCCGGCCTACAGCCGTCATGCCCATGGCGCCGAACAGGTAGGGCAGCAAGCCGCCGATGAACAGGCCGATGACCACATACGGATCGTTGAGGACGAACTGCACCTTAACGTTGGGGAAGTAGTACTTCAGATCCTCAACATAGGCGGCGAAGAGCACCAGCGCGGCGAGGCCCGCCGAGCCGATGGCATAACCCTTGGTTACCGCCTTGGTCGTGTTGCCGACGGCATCGAGCGCATCGGTAATCTTGCGGATGTCCTTAGGCATCTGCGACATCTCGGCGATGCCGCCGGCGTTGTCGGTGACAGGACCATAGGCGTCGAGCGCCACGATCATGCCAGCCAACGCCAGCATCGTAGTGGCAGCAATGCCAATGCCGAACAGCCCGGCGAGCAAGTACGACACGAGGATGCCGGCGCAGATGACGACGACAGGCAGCGCCGTCGCCTCCATCGAGACTGCCAAGCCCTTGATGATATTCGTGCCATGGCCGGTGGTCGACGATTCCGCAATGCTCTGCACCGGGCGGTAATGTGTTCCGGTGTAGTACTCGGTAATCCACACGAGGAGCCCGGTCACCGCCAGGCCTGCGAGTGCGCAGTAAAACAGGTGC
>VGEI01000350.1 GCA_016869415.1 Alphaproteobacteria bacterium | reverse complement strand
GGTGCTCGATGAGGATCGACAGCGTGTCGAAATCGTCGCAGCGCTTCTTGAACTCCTGATAGGCCTGGAATTTGTCGCGGCGCGCGTCTGCGGAAGCGAGGCCGGCGGTCTGAATGACCTGGCTCGCGCTATGCTCGAGTGCGCCAAGCAATTGTTCGACCTCGCCGCGATTATACTGTCGGGACATTCATACCCCTGAGCTGGCGCTACCCCGCTGTAAGTCCAGGTGCTCCCCAGCAATTCCAAAGGCTTATAGGTCAAATCCTAGAATCCTACTCTGCGTGAGGCAACCGAAACCCATGGTTGACACAAGGTTGTGTGCCGAATTTCCGCTTGCTTGATTCTGGGAGGCGGCACATATTAGCTGACCGATCGGTCAGCGAATTCTCGGAGGCATACGATGGCGACCCCTCAGAAGGCCGAGAGCCTTGCGGCACGGACCCGCGTACCGCCTTCCAATCCGGTCGCCATGCCGGACGCCAGTGCACTTCTTTTCGGCACGCGTGAGCCGCCTCCTTTCAAGGAAGGCAACATCTTCCCGCTCGAATGGCGGGTCGAGACGCCTAAAATGCTGGAGATTTACGACGGGTCCCGCGATCCGGGCTGGTCGCCCAACAGGCTGCCGTGGGCGACTCTCGATCTCAAGGCCTTCACCCTCGATCAGCGCTACGCCATGGCCTATTGGTGGTCGCTGCTTTCTGTCTTCGATTCCTCGGGCCCGGCGGTGTTCGCGCGGGCCATGATCCACACCTACGAAGCGCATGAGGAAGATCCGGTGCGCAAGTGCTTCTTCTCGGTGACCCGTGACGAGGTCAATCACGAGGAGATCTGCCAGCGTGCCATTCAGGCACTCACTCCCGGCGGGCCGCTGGGCTACGAGCCGGAGACGGCGCTGGGCAAGCTCGCGCGCAACAACACGCTCTGGCTCTATCACAACGGCGGACGCTACTGGGACGGCTACAAGAAGGCGGTTGGCCGCTACCCGCTGGCGATTCTCTTCACTTCGTTCCTGATGGGTGAGGTGTCGGCGGCGACACTATTTCACGGCATGTACCAGCGCACGACCATTCCGGTCTTCAAGGAAGCCTTCCGCTGCGTGGGCAAGGACGAGGCGCGGCACATGGGCATCTGCCTCGCCATCCTCGACCGGCTGCTGCCGCAGCTCACTGACGAGATGCGCGAGCAGATCACCAAGCAACTGCGCGCCGGTTATGTCTTCCTCTCGGGCGTGCTTTACGAGCCACCCGAGCAGTTCTGGGAATTGCCGGAGACGTGGCGCCCCGCGCACCGCATGCTGGAAGACGCGGCACGGAGCGCAGGTCTCGGGATTCTCTCGCACGACGAGCGGCGGGAGAACTGGCGCGCCGCGGTGCTCAAGATGAAGGGCCTGCTCGAGCCCCACGGGGTCGAGTTTCCGGCCATTCCGGAGATCGGCGTTGACGGTAAGACCGTCTCGTTCGATCCCGAAGATCTGATCCCGGTCTTCTGAACCCGCCATGGCCCGCCCCCGGGCCGAGGACTACGCAGAGAAGCAGCAGCGCATCCGCGACTGCGCTGCCGAACTGTTCGCCATGCGTGGTTTCGAGGCGACCTCGACGGCCGACATCGCCGCCGAAGGCGGTTTCTCGAAGGCGCTCATCTATCACTACTTCAGCTCGAAGGAGGAAATCCTCCAGGATCTGCTCGAGGCGCATATGGACGCGCTGCTCTCGGCGGCCGAGGCATCGCTGCGCGTCGCAGGCTCCCCGGATGAGAAAGATGGGGCGCGCAGGCGCCTGCGCGCCTTCGTGCGCGCCCATATGCGGCTCTATGCCACCGCGCGGGCGAGGCACCTCCTGCTGATCAACGAGCTCGGCGCCCTGCCGCCCAAGGGTAAGCAGGCGATCGTGGCGAAGCAGCGCCGCCTGGTAAACATGGCCGCCGATCTCTTCACCGAGCTGGCACCGGCCTTGCGCCGGCAGGCCGGCTTGCGCTTTCCCACGGCGATGAGCTTCTACGGCATGATCAACTGGACCTGCATCTGGTACCGGCCCGACGGTGATCTCTCGCCCGACGCCTTCGCCGATCTTGCCTGCGACCTGTTTCTGGGCGGTCTGACGGGCAGTTTCGCCTCTAGTAGGCCCCCCAGAATAGCAGCAGCCCGATCAGGGTGATGACCACGCCGCCGGCGTAGTCGAAGACCGGCGCCAGCGGGCTGCGTTCGCCCTCGGGGCGCTTGGTCCAGCGGGTCATGGCGTTGCGCGCCACGATGGCGAGCATGCCCAGCCCCGCCATGGTCACCGCCATGCCGGCGGCGATCGCCGCCACCAGCACGAAGCCGGCTAACAGGATGCCGTTGGCCAGGGCGTAGAGCATCACCAGAATCGCGCCGGTGCAGGGCACGATGCCGACGCCGAGCGACAGCCAGCCCTGTGGCCGATGTTCGTGCCCGCCATGCGAGTGACCGTGATCGTGGGAGTGATCGTGCCCGGGGATGGTGCAGTGCTCGTGGCTGTGCAGCCCGCCGCCGCGCGCGGTCTCGACGATCATGTAAATGCCGATGATCGCAATCAGCGCGTAGCTGGCGAGTTGAATCATGCGGATCTCGGCGGCCGCCGTGCCCCAGACGGTGCGGAAGATCAGGTCGGCCACCAGCGCAATGACGATGGCCGAGATCACGTGGCCGACCGAGATCTGCAGGCCCATCAGCAGGCCGCGACCGATGCGTGCCTGCCGGGCGAGGAAGTAGCCGACCACCACTGCCTTGCCGTGACCCGGCCCGGCCGCGTGGATGACCCCGTAGAGAAAGGCGAGACCGATGCCGACGAGCAGCGCCAGCGGCGTTTCGCCGTCGCGGATGGCGCGCATGCGCAGCGACATCTCGCGGGTGGTGTCGCGCTGGAAGCGGGCGATCTCGCGGTTGAGCTGGGTGAAGAATCCGGGTGGCGCTGCAGGTTCCGCGACTGGCGGGGGCGAGGGGGCGCCGGTGAACGGGTTGGTCTGCGCCGCAGCCGACGCGGCCACCAGCAAAGCAAGCAGCAGCGCGGCGGCCAGCTTCATGGGGCCGGCCGGCAGGTGAGCGTGACGCTCTGCGGCGGGTTGACCCCGAAGGTCGACAGTCCGATATCGCCGTCCCTGATGGCGAAGGCGCAGCGCCCCGGCGCCATACCGCTGAAGCGCACCGGGTCGCTGGGGTCGAGCGACACCTCGACGAAGTAGGTCTCGTCGTAAATGCCGAGCTTGAGCTCGGCCGCCGCCGGATCGATCGGTGCGCCAAGCTGGGCAGTAAATTCGTAGATCAGCTGCTTGTTGCGGATCGAAGCCTGGAAGCCACTGACCCGCTCGATCGCCACCGGCTTGCCGCCCGCGGTAAGGTGGAGGAAGTAGCCGTAGTCCTTGAGGGCGGTGAAAGCGCCGGCCTCGAGCTTGGCGTTCTCGGCCGGCTCGAAGCGGTCGTTCCGGTTCTCGTCGAAACGCCGGATGATCGCGGTGCCGAAAAACTCGTCGAACGACCAGGTCAGGCGCAGCGCGGTCAGCTTGTCGCCCTCGAAGACGAAGGTCGTGATGCTGTCGAGCCAGACATGCGGGTGAGCCAGCGCCGGTCCCGGCGTGACAAGCGCCGCGGCGGCTATCAGCAGACTGGCGAGAAAGCGCTGTTTCATGCTGCTCCGGTGAGCGGACCGCGGGGCAGGAAGGAATCCACGACAATCGTCGCCGCGGGGACCCCATGAGCTTGCGCCGCCGCGGCGCAGGCGTCAACGAAGCCTGGGCTGCCCGCGACAAGGACCGCGTGGCCGGCAAGTTCGAGGCCGCTGCGGGCCAGGAGATCGGGGATCCGGCCATGCTGCCAGGCGCCGGCCGCGGTATCGCGGGTCAGTGTCGTCTGCCAGGTGAAATTGGCGTGGCGGCGGGCGAGGCGCGCGAGCTCGTCGCAGGCGAAGAGTTCCCGACGGTCGCGTACCGAGAACAGCAGGTGCATCGGCTGCTGCAGCCCGTCAGCGAGGGCGCGCGAGAGCACGGAGAGGATCGGCGACAATCCCGTGCCTCCGGCCAGCGCCAGGATCGGCCCCTCATGACCGGCGGGAAGCCCGAACTCGCCGTAGGGTCCGCGCAGGGCCAGCGTGCCGCCCGTGCGGGCGTTGTCATGCAGCCAGGCGCTCGCCCGGCCCTGCG
>VGEI01000349.1 GCA_016869415.1 Alphaproteobacteria bacterium | reverse complement strand
GAAGCGCAGCTTGTGGACTTTGGCGAGGTTCGGCGTGTACTCGCGGCGCAGCGTTTCCATGTCCAGCCGGTAATCGAGGCCGTAGACGAAGGGAGCAACGAAACGGCCCTCGTGGAATAGCTGGATCGACTGCGGCGGAGCGTAGATGAAATCCGTGTGCCGGCTGTGCAGGCTGTAGGGTGCAATCAGCTCGCTGATCAGGATCGAGGCGTACATCAATAAGATGACGAGGCCCGAGACCACGGCCAGGCGGTGACGGCGGAACTTCCACCACATCATCCGCCACTGCGAGGCGCGGTAGAACTGCTCCAGCTCCGGCGTCAGCCGATCGGCTTCTCGGCGATCGAATGGCGCATCGCTGACGAAATGCGGCAGACGCGCTGAGGTGAGGGCGGGGTCGCTCATCGCGTGGCGCTCCCGCCCAGCCGGATGCGCGGATCGAGCGCGGCTAGTGCCAAATCGGAGAGGAACACGCCGACTACCACTAGCACAGCCTCGAGCATGACGAAGGACCCAGCCAGATACATGTCCTGGCTCTGCAGGGCGCGTACCAGCATCGGCCCGTTGATTGGCAGACTCATGACGACCGAGACAATGGCCGAGCCCGAGATCAGACGGGGCAGCACGCCACCGATGTCGGCGATGAACGGGTTGAGCGCCATGCGTAAGGGGTACTTGACCAGCAAGCGCCCGTCCGACAGGCCCTTGGCCCGGGCGGTGACGACATATTGTTTCTGCAACTCATCGAGCAGGTTGGCGCGCATCAGCCGGATGTTCTCGGCGGCACTGGAGAGCCCGATGACCACCATCGGAATCCACAGATGCTCGAGTACTGAGCGGAGCTTCGCCCACGACATCGGCTGGTCTAGGTACTGCTCGTCCATCAAGCCGCCGATCGACGTGTCGAACCAGATATTGGCGAGATACATCAGGACTAGGGCCAGCAGGAAGCTCGGCGTCGCCAGGCCGATGAAGCCGATGAAGGTGAAGATGTAATCGCCCCACGAGTACTGGTGGGTTGCCGAATAGACGCCGATGGGGAACGCCACGATGTAGGAGAACAAAAGCGTCGACAAGGCTACGAGGAAGGAAAGCACCAGGCGCTCGCCGATCAGGCCGGCGACCGGCACGTTGTGCTCGAACGACCAGCCGAGGTCGCCTTGCAGCAGGCCGAAGAGCCAGCGGAAATACTGCTCGATCGGCGGCCGGTCGAGTCCGTATTGCTCGCGCAGATACTCGAGCTTCTCCAGGCTGGCAGCCTCACCCTGGCTCTGCAGCTCGGCCGCCATCGTGGATAGGAAGTCGCCTGGCGGTAGTTCGATGATGATGAAGGAGATAGCGCTGATCGCCAGCAGCGTCGGGATCATGATCAGCACACGGCGGACGATGTAGGCCAGCATGGCGGTCAGCGTGCCTCCGCCGTACCGGCGCTGCCGCCGCGCCAAAACGTGTCTGGCCGGTAGATGCCGAAGAAGGCGCCAGGATCCCAGTTGTAGATGCCGGTTTGCGGAAGGTTGCGTAGATCGCGCGAGGCGACTACCGGCTGCTTGACCCCTGCGACGATGCCAATTGAGTAAACCTGCTCCGTGTTGATCTCGATCATCCGGCGCCAGATGCGGGTCCGCTCCTCCAAGGTACCCGCGAGCCGCCAAGCGTCGTTGAGCCGCTGCAATTCCAGCGCCTCAGGCTCGTCGCAGGCCTCGCCGGACGCACCCTTGGTCTCTATGTGCTGCCCCCATTTGGGCCATTGCAGCTGTTGCTGGGTGGTCGGCGCGAACTCGTCTGGCGACATCCCAGCGGTGACCAGCCCGTTCTCGATGCCGGACCACACGGCCATCACAGTCTGTCCGGCGAAGCTGCGGCGGCGCAGCACGTCGCGCTGTGACGGCCGGGAGAACAACTTCACGCCGATCTTGAGCCAGGTGTCGTGGATCAGCGCCAGGACATCGGTCTGCTCGGTGTCCTCGCCCGCCGTCTCCGCGACGATCTCGATCGGGCGCCCGTCCGGCATCAGGCGGATACCTTGGCGGTCACGTTTGGTCAGGCCGATCTCGTCAAGCAGGCGATTTGCAGCCGCGAGGTCGAATTGCGCCCACTTCTGGCGATCCTCGGGCCTGTGCAGGGGGCTGCCGGGCAGCAGCGTATTGTTACCTTCAATGGCGAGGCCGTAGTAGGCGACCTTGTTGATCTCCGTGCGGTCGATAGCCAGGGAGAGCGCGCGCCGGAAGCGAACATCGCGGTTGAGCTGACGCCAGACCGGATCGCTGGCGTTGAGGTTCGGATAGAGCGCGACCTGCGCGCCCCTTGCCGTGTCCCAGAGGTGGACATCGAAGTTGCCACGCTTCGAAGCCTTCTTAAGAAATGCGTAGTCGTTGAACACCAAGCCGCGCGACTGCAGGTCGCTTTCGCCGGCGCCTACTTTGGCGGGCATGACGCTGGTGGCGGCGATATTCATCACCACGCGATCGATATAGGGCAGCTGGCGCCCAGCGGAATCGATGCGGTGATAGTAGGGATTGCGGACGAAAACGAAACGCTCCGCCGGTGGGCGCGTAGTATTGACCCAGGGGTCGAGCGTCGGCAGATCGGGGTTATCGTTGCGATACTGGTTGTCCATGCGGTTATGAAGCTGGACCCAGTTGCGCACATTGGCGCGCCGCACGGCATCGGCCAGCAGCGCCGGATCGGCATAGGCTTGGTGAAACTGCTTCAGATAATGCGCTGGCCGATAGATGTAGAGCGGTGAGGCTCCGGCCAGGGCCGGCAGGAAATAGGGGTTGGGCCCGTCCCACGTGAAGCGGACGGTGAACTGGTCGAGTACCTGGAAAACCGGCGGCTTGCCGTCGACCAGCATGGTCGTGGGCGGTCCGCTGCGCGTGATCTCCCTGTTGCCGATAATGTCGTCCCACCAGTACTTGAAGTCGTTGGCGGTGAGGAGGTGACCGTCCGACCAGCGATGACCCGGCCGCAGATGCAGGGTGAAGACCCGCTGCCGCTCAACGTCGACCCCGCGCAGGATATCCGGCACCAGATTGAAGCTGCTGTCGTAGCCGACAAGCCGGGCGTAGCCGTAAACCACCATCATGCGGACGTCCTGCGAACGCCCCATAAGAAGATGAAGCTCACCGCCGTGTCGGCCTTCTCTCGTGCCGCGGCCGGCGAACTCGGCGATCGACGGCTCGTCAGGCAGACGATCGGCCACCGCGGGAAGCCGGCCAGCCTGGACCTGGGCGGCGAAATACGGCGTCTCGCTGACACCTGTCGGCTGTGCCGAAGCTACAGAGGCGATGCCAAGTAGCGCGACCGTCAGTGTCAACAGGCGCCTCATGCTGGGAGCCTTTCGACAGCCTGCCAGACTTCGTTCGGCTCGGCGTCCTGCCGCGCCCGGACGAAATGCCCGTCACCGAGATCGATCAGTGCCGCCGGCGCCGTGCCGTCGAGCGTGAATGGGCGGGGCCAGGCTGCAGGCAGCGAATGACGCCCCTCCATGAGGGCCGAGAGGTTGAGGCGCCGGTCGGGGTTGGGCTCCGGAACCGCGGCAAGCAGGGCGCGCGTGTAGGGATGAGCCGGGCGGTGGAAGAGCTTCTGGCGCGGTGCGAGCTCGACCAGGCGCCCGGCGCACATCACCGCGATGCGGTCGGCGATGTAGTCGACCACTGCCAGGTTATGAGAAATGAACAGGTAGGTGAGGCCGAGCTCCTGCTTGAGATCTTTGAGGAAGTTGAGGATCTGCGCCTGGATCGAGACGTCGAGCGCCGAGACCGGCTCGTCGAGAAACAGCAGGTTGGGATGCAGTGCTAGTGCGCGGGCGATGCCGATGCGCTGGCGTTGCCCGCCGGAAAAACTGTGCGGATAGCGGTTGAGATAGCGCACGTCGAGCCCGACGAGGCGCATCAGCTCGCGAACGCGCTCGGCGCGGCTGTCCGCATCGCCCAAGCCATGGATGACTAGCGGCTCGCTGATGATGTCGAACACCGTCATGCGTGGATTGAGCGAGCTGAACGGGTCCTGGAAGACGAACTGCACCTTGCGCCGGAAGGACACCAGGAGTTCCGGTGTGAGGTCGAAGACGTTGCGGGTGACGCCGCGATCGTTGAACAGAACCTCGCCCGCATCGGCGGTGACGGCGCGCAGCAGGATCTTGGACAGGGTTGTCTTGCC
>VGEI01000348.1 GCA_016869415.1 Alphaproteobacteria bacterium | reverse complement strand
AGCGGGAAATAGAGGAGATACGGCAGCAAGCGCAGTGACTTGAGGAGCAATGCGAAGCGCCGAGGGAAGGTGATTTCGAAGGCGTGGCTGGCGAGGCCGGCAATCAGACGGTCGACCGCGCGCTCGACCGGCATGAGGAAAGGCATGGGAAACGGGTTGCGGTCGCTGAGCGGCGTTTCGACGAAGCCCGGGTTCACCAGCTGCAGCTTGAGGCCGAGCCCGTCGCATTCCGGCTTCAGCGCCTCACACAGGTTGATGAGCGCCGCCTTGGTAGCGCCGTAGCCCGCAGCGGTCGGCAGGCCGCGATAGCCGGCCACCGAGGCGACGACCGCGATGTGACCGGACCCGCGCCCACGCATCGCCGCCAGCAGCGGGTCAAGACAGTGCACGACGCCCATCAGGTTGACCTCGACCAGGCGGCGCACCACCGCGGCACGGAAATCGTGCGCCGGTGTCGGCTCGTGCGTGCCGGCGTTGAGCACGGCAAGGCCGATCGGTCCCTGCGCACGTTCGATTGCCGGAACCGCTGCGGCAACGGCGACCGCGTCTGTCACGTCAAGCGGCCAGGCGACGATGTGGCCGGGATGGGCGAGCGCTAAAGCGGCGAGCGCGTCCCCCCGGCGGGCGGAGACGACGACGCGCTGCCCCTGCTGCGCCAGACGCAGGGCAAGCGCGCGGCCGATGCCCGATGAGGCGCCGGTGATCCACACCGCGCCGGCCTTGGGTGGAGATGTGCCCATGATCCTGCCTGCTTTCTCGCCAATCGCCGACGCTTGTACGCGGGTTGCCGAATGCCGGATCGAAACGCACGCCGGACAATGCTGCCCCCGGTCTGCGGCCGCGTCGCAATCCCGGTTCAGGGAGCCGGGGATGGGGGGCGGGGGTCGCCGCCGCGGGTGTGAGCCTGTATATTATCGGCTGATGAGTACCACCCGCCGCCTCTTCCTGCTCGCCGCTGCCGGCACGCTTGGGCTGCTGCGCCCCGCAGCGGCGCTGCGCCTGGAGGATGATCCTGTGCTCGAGGAGCGCTACTTCGCGGCGTGCGAGACGCGTAGCGCACACGACGAAGTGGTGCGGGAGATCGTCGCCCAGCTCGAAGGCAAGGTCGAGGTGACGCCGGAGACCCGCGCGGCCCTGGTCGAGCGGGTCAAAGCGATGAACTGCCCGCTCTGCGGCTGCGCCCTCGGCGCGATCGACCCGCATCCGACTCGCTTCTGAGCCCGCGCTTCTGAGCGCGTCTTGGCGCCGGCAAAGTTCCAAGCCTTCTCCTCACATAGTAATGCGCATATAGTATGCGCATTACTATGTGAGGAATCTTATGGCCCGCCGCGGTTTCTCCGAAGACGCTCCGCGTAAGAAGCCGACCAACGTCTCGGTCGATGAGAAGCTGCTGACCGCAGCGAAAGCCGTCGGCATCAACCTGTCGCAGACCCTGGAGGAGGCGCTCGCCGTGAAGCTGCGCCGCCTCGAGCAGGAGAGATGGCTGGAGGAGAACCGCGAGGCGATCGAAAACCACAATCGCTACACGGCAAAATACGGCGTGTTCAGCGACGGGCGCCGTCGGTTCTGATGCAATTCGACGTTCATCGGAACGCGGACGCGAATTCAAAGCACGTTCCGTATCTTCTCGATGTGCAAAGCGACCTGCTTTCGGGAGTACCGACGCGCATAGTCGTTCCTTTGGTGCGCGCGGCCGTCTACGGCAAGGCAGAATCGCGCTTGTGCCCTTTGTTTGAGATCGAAGGCGTCAAATTGATCATGCTGACGACCGACATCGCCGGCGTGGAAAAGTCGGAGATCGGTGTCCGCGTCGGCTCATTGGCCGATCGTCGCGACGAGATTCGCGACGCGCTCGATTTCGCCTTTCAGGGCTTCTGAGGTGTCAGCCGGGTCCCATCTCGGCGCGTAGCTTCTGTCGCAGCACATCGATGGGCACGCGTTTGCCCTCGAGGCTCACACACCAGAATGTCCAGCCGTTGCAGGCCGGAGCCCCCTGCACCGCAGCCCCGACCTGGTGGATCGAACCGCGATGGTCGCCGCGCGCACTTGACGTGGCTAATGTGCCGTCGGCGCGGACGCGTGCGGTCCACTTTCCAGAGGGATCGGTCAGCACCTCGCCGGGCTGCAGCAGGCCGCGCTCGACCAGCGTGCCAAAGGGGATGCGCGGCTCCTCGCGCTTGGAGGCGGTGACTGCCAGAGCCTCGGCGTCGAGCTGACGGACATCGGCGATGCGGGCCTTGGCGATGGCGGCATAGTCGCTGTCGCGCTCGATGCCGATGAAGCGGCGGCCGAGCTTCTTTGCCACCGCTCCGGTTGTGCCCGAGCCGAAGAAGGGATCGAGCACCGTCTCGCCCGGCTTGGTGGCGGCGAGGATGACGCGATGAAGCAATGCTTCCGGCTTCTGGGTCGGATGGGCCTTCTTGCCGTCGATCTTCAGCCGCTCCGGCCCGCCGCAGATCGGGATCAGCCAGTCCGAGCGCATCTGCAGCTCGTCGTTGAGCGCCTTCATCGCCGCATAGTTGAAGGTGTATTTGCTCTCGGCCTCGCGGGCCGCCCAGATCATGGTCTCGTGCGCGTTGGTGAAGCGGCGGCCGCGGAAATTCGGCATGGGGTTGGTCTTGCGCCAGACCACGTCGTTGAGCACCCAGAAGCCGAGATCCTGCAGGGCTGCGCCGACGCGGAAGATGTTGTGGTAGCTGCCGATCACCCAGGCCGTGCCGTCGGGCTTGAGCACGCGGCGCGCCTCGCTGAGCCAGGCGCGGGTGAAGCGGTCATAGTCAGCGAAGTCGCCGATCCGGTCCCAGGCGTCGTCGACGCCGTCGACACGGGTGTTGTTCGGGCGATGGAGCTCGCCTTTGAGCTGCAGGTTGTAAGGGGGGTCGGCAAAAATCATGTCGACGCTCGCCTCGGGGAGCGCCGCCATGACCGCGATGCAGTCGCCGACCTCTATGCGGCCGGCCTCGTCATCGCTCCTCCCGCCCGGCGGAGCGCGTCTGGTCATGGGCGGGACTGTGAGTCAGCCCTGACTCCGCGTCAATATTCACTTTGAGTCAAGGGCTTAGAACAAATTGTGCACAGGGCGCGAAGCTCAAGCGGTGGTGTTTGCAGGGGCCGAATTCCGCAAGAGCTTGCGTGTGAGTAGCCGTGCCGTAGCCCGCATTCCTCTCCCAGCCGAAGGCCGGATAGCGCGCAGCGAGACGGGTCATGGCGCGGTCGCGGATCACCTTGGCGAGTATCGAAGCGGCAGCGATCGACAGCGACAGCCCGTCGCCGCCGATCAGCGGTATTGCGGCACAGGGGAGGCCGGGAGGCAGCCGGTCGCCGTCGATCAGAATGTGATCGGGCGGAAGCGGCAGCCGGCCGAGCGCGCGGCGCATCGCCAGGAAGGTGGCGCCGAGGATGTTGAGCCGGTCGATCTCGCCGACACTGGACGCGGCGACGCCGAAGGCGAGGCTGCCCTCGCGGGCCATGGCGGTCAGGCGTTGAAAGGCCGCCTCGCGCTCAGCGCGCGTCAGTTTCTTGGAATCGTCGACCTGGTCCCCGAGGCCGCGCGGCGTGCGGCGCACATCGGCGAAGATCACGGCGGCGGCGACCACCGGGCCGGCGAGCGGGCCGCGGCCCGCTTCATCGACGCCGGCGACACGGCCGCCCAGGCGGCGCTCATGCGCAAAATCGGCCATCGGCCCGACGCTACACCGGGCCGGCGAGTCGCCGGAAGGCGGAGACCTATTCCGCTGCCGCTGCCGCCCGGTCGGGACGCTCGGCGGGCGCCGGACCGCGCGCGGTGCGCGGGATCGGCGCGCCGAGGCCGGTATCGCAGAGCGCGAGGAAAAGCTCCGACAGGCGCCGCCCTTCGCCGAGCATCAGTGCGTGCTGCGCGCCGAGCCACTCGTCGCAGACGCGGCCGGCCTCGAAAGGATCGCGGCAGCGCGACAGGCGCCCGACAAAGTCCCAGCCGGTGTTGCTGGCCTCGCGCAGGCTGGCGATGAGCGCCTTGTTGTAGGTCTCGACCTGCTCGGAAAGGCGGCTGCAGCCCTCGACGAGCGTGTCGGTCTGCATCAGGTCGGCGATGGGGCGGGATGATTGAGCCATGGCGTTCCTCCTCGATGAGAAGCGGATCGCTCCGGATTGGCTTTCCGGATGTCGTTAGCTGCCCGCGATGGTCG
>VGEI01000347.1 GCA_016869415.1 Alphaproteobacteria bacterium | reverse complement strand
TTTCCTTCCCTTCCGCGCCGCACAACAATCGCTCCTGGGGCCGGCCAGACGTGGTGCGGGACTACCTGCGTATCAGGCTTGGCGGGACGGATAGGAAAATCTATCCGCCCCAGGCTGCGTTGCACCGCACGATTTGGCCATTCTCGCGCTCCCCGGTCCCGGTTTGACGGCGCACAATGCAGCTTATGTCGCCCCACGAGCCGCTATTGGTAAAGCGGCGTGGTGAGCAGCAGGTCGCCGAGCTTGTCGCGCTTGACCACCAGGACCTTCATGGCACCGCCCTGCGTACGGCTACAGCGACCGGTTGACAGCGTGGAAATTGAACAGCCGGTTGCGGATGACCTTGCGTATGCCGACGTGAAAGCGCGCCGACAGGTGCTCGAGCAGCGCGAAATCGCGGTTGCCGTGCAGCTCTCCCATGATGAGCTTCGCCGACCCGAGCAGTTCCGGGGACAACGCGGTGAGGATCTCCCACTCGGCGCCCTCGGTGTCGATCTTGATCACGTCGACCGCGCGCACGCCGAGCGCGTCCATCTGCGCCTGCGCGTTGCGCATCGGCACGCGCTGCTTCTTCGATGCGTCGCTGCCCGCCGGGTGCAGGCTGAAGCCGCCGAAATTCGTCGCGCTGTCGGACGCGAGGATCTCCACCTCGCCGTCGGCAGCGCCGAGCGCGCAGTTGAGCGGATGGATGCGCGGCTCGGCAGCGCTGTTTGCCGCGAGCAGCGCGAAATTCTCCGGCATCGGCTCGAACGCGTAGATCTGCGCGTTGGGAAAGATGTCGGCGAAATACAGCGACGAGGTGCCGATGTTCGCGCCGATGTCGAGCACCGTGACGACGCGCTCGCGCGGCACGTTGAACTCCTTCGGCGGCGCGTACTCGTCCTTGCGCCCGCCCTTCAGCAGGATGCTGTGAATCACCCCGGTGTCGCTGGTCCCCGGACGGTAGACGATGGTGCGGCCGTGCCAGCGCAGCTGCGCGGTGCGGCCCGGCACGAACTTCGCGTAGTGATCGGCGGCGAAGCGCGGCGAGCGCGAGCGGATGAGGAACTTCAGCTTCTTCAGCACGGAGGTCCGGCGGCGGGTCGAAACGGGCGTGCCGATTCTACCGGGCGCAGGTGGGGGCGCGACTATAATCGTGTCGTGAACGAGACGCCCGCCGCACGCGCGCCGCTCGGCGAGCGGCTCGAGCAATTCGCGCTCGTCGCGCTCGCGCTCGTGACGGATAGGAAAATCTATCCGCCCCTGGCTGCGTTGCACCGCACGATTTGGCCATTCTCCCGCTCCCCGGTCCCGGTTTGACGGCGCACAATGCAACTTATGTTGCCCCACGAGCCGCTATTGGTAAAGATCATGAGCACGCCCGACGAGGCGCAGGCCGCGATCCGCGGCCTGAACGGCCAGGCGATCGACCGCCGAGCTGTGGTCGTCAACGAGGCCCGCCCCAAGGAGTCGAGCGGCGGCTTCGGCGGTGGTGGCCAGCGCCGTGATGCCGGCGCCGGCGGCGGCTACCGCGGCGGGCGGCGCGGGTACTGACGGCTGCCTTCGCCGTGGCGCGGTTCAGCCGCGCGCATTGGCGGGCAGGGCGTTCGTGCAACGCACGAGTCCTGCCCACCGCCGCGCCGCGCGCGCCGTAGGCTCAGCGAAGGCTGTCGTAGACGGCCGTCTCGAACGCGTAGTACAGCGGCACCGACTGCACGTCGGCGAACGGGAAGATCTGCGTCGCGTACACGCCGCCTACGCCGGTGGCCGGGTCGATCCAGTAGTAGCTGTTGGCCAGCCCCGCCCACATCAGCCCGCCCGCGGGCCGGCCGGTGAACACCGGCTCTTGGTTGATCTGGAACGCAAGGCTCCAGCTCTTCTGCACGCCGGGGAAGAATTCGGCGTCGTTGGTCAGCGGGATCGCGGCCTTCAGCAGCCCGACGCGGCAGTTGCCCATCTGGTTCACGCCGAGCGCCGCGACTGACTCGGGCTTGAGCACGCGCTCGCCGTCGAGCTGGCCGTTGTTCAAGATCATGCGCACGAAGCGCAGGTAGTCGCCCGTCGTGCCGTAGAGGCCGCCGCCGCCCATCTCGAACTCGGGCTCCTGCGGAATCTCGAACGGGAACGGCGCCAGCTTGCCGTCGGCGCCGCGCAGGTGCGTGCCCGCCAGGCGGCTGCGCATCTCGGGTGTGATCTTGAACGCCGTGCTGGTCATGCGCAGCGGATCGAACAGGTTCTCCTTCAGGTGCTGGCCGAGCTTCTTGCCGCTGACGGCCTCGATCATCTTGCCTGCCCAGTCGATGTTGAGGCCGTACTCCCAGCGCTCGCCGGGGTCGGCCACCAGCGGCAGCGTGAGCGCCTTGTTCTTGCACTCGGTGACGCTCGGGATGCCGAAGGCGGCCTGCACCTTCTGCATGTCGGTGTTCCAGATCTCGTAGCTGAAGCCGGCGCTGTGCGTCAGCAGGTGGCGCAGCGTGATCGGCCGCTTCGGCGCGCGTAGCTGCGGCTTGCCCGCCGAGTCGAAGCCGGCCAGCACCTGCACCTCGGCGATCGCCGGCACCACCTTGGCCGCCGGTGCGTCGAGGTCGAGCTTGCCGCGCTCCACCAGCTGCACCGCGGCGACCGACGTGAGGGCCTTGGTCATCGAGGCGATCCACACCACGGTATCGGTGGTCATCGCCAGCCCGCCGCCGAGCACGCGCTCGCCGAAGGCGCCCTCGTAGATCGTGCCTTCCCGGTTGGTCGCCATCGCGATCACGCCGGGCACCGCGCCGCTGGCGGTGGCGCCGCCGAGCAGCATGTCGGCTCGTTGCTTCAAGTCCATGTTTGTCTCCTGTTGTCGGCGTTACGGATAGGAAAATCTATCCGCCCCAGGCTGCGTTGCACCGCACGATTTGGCCATTCTCCCGCTCCCCGGTCCCGGTTTGACGGCGCACAATGCGGCTTATGTTGCCCCACGAGCCGCTATTGGTAAAGAGCTATCCCTTATTTGCCCGGCGACCAGTAGTGTCGGATTGCGTAGCCATATGGGGGCTCTACCCGCTGCCGGGTGAGCACCACCTCTCGCGCATACTCACGCTGCGAGTCCAGAACTTTCTTGAAGAACGGGTTCTTCGCCGACTCCTCTGCCGCGATCTGGTCCCAAGCGCGCAGAATATGCTGCAGAACCGCGGGCGGTGTGCGCATGACCCGCACGCCGTGCTTCTCCTCCAGTTCCTTGAGCGCGCGCGCGTTGGCGCGGTTGACGATGGTCTGGTAGCGGAAAGTGGTCTCCCAGGCCGCGCTGAGCATGATCTCCTGTACTTCTTTCGACAGCCCGTTCCAGATCTCTTTGTTGACGAGGATCTCTTCCACGGTCGCCGGCTCGTGAACCGACGGCATGTAGTAGTACTTCCACACGGCGTGGAATCCCATTGCCAGGTCTTCGGCTGGCCCCACCCACTCGGCGCATTCGATGACGCCCCTCTGACCGGCCGGCACGATTTCGCCTCCGGCCAGATTCACCGTGCTTACGCCTAGCCTCGCGAACACGTCCCCCGTTATGCCCGTCTGGCGGCATTTCCTTCCTTTCAAGTCCTCGATCGACTTGAAGGGGCGCTTGAACCAGCCGAGCACCTGATTGGTGCCCGGGCCCATCGGGATTGGCACGACATCACGCTTCAGTACGTCCTGGTAGAGCTGCCGGTAGAGCTCCATGCCGCCTTCGTTCAGCCAGCCCATGTAGTCGAAAATGTCCATGCCAAAGGGACCGCCTGGGGCAGGGCCGAATAGCGTGGCCGCCCTTTCCTTGCCGACCCAGTAGGCCGCGCCGCTGAAAGCGCCGTCGATGACCTTCTTGTGAGTGGCGTCGAGCACCTCGAACGCCGGCACAACGTTGCCCGGCGGCAGCGTTCGGATCTTGACCCGCCCGCCCGTCATCGCCTCGACGCGCGCCGACCACGCCACGAACGCCTGGAAGAAATACGTCGGTTGCGGGAACGCCGACTGGAACTGTAGGTCAAGCTTCTTCTCCTGCGCGGCCGCTGGTTGCGACGCAAGCAAGAACGCCATCTGAGCTACGGCCAGAAATGCGGTGCGAACCATTGACTCCGTAAGCTCCCCCGAAATGTGGACAGTCTGGAAGTAGAGCTTTCTGGCAGGATTTTATGTCGAGGAGGCTCGAATGAAGAAGTCGCGATTTACAGAGCAGCAGATCGTCGGGGTGCTCAGGCAGGCT
>VGEI01000346.1 GCA_016869415.1 Alphaproteobacteria bacterium | reverse complement strand
CGTTAGACTCGATCCACTAGGTTTCTCTCACCGGCAATTCTCGCGTTCTGGCGCGTAGCGCGAATTTCTGGATCTTGCCGGTGGAGGTCTTCGGCAGGGGGCCGAAGACGACCGTGCGTGGCACCTTGTAGTGGGCCATGTTCTGGCGGCAGAAGGCGATGATCTCCTCGGCGCTGGCCGCCGCCCCAGTCTTGAGGGTGACGAAGGCGCACGGAGTCTCGCCCCATTTTTCGTCCGGCCGCGCGACCACCGCCGCCTCAAGCACAGCGGGATGGCGGTAGAGCACGCCCTCGACCTCGATGGTCGAGATGTTCTCGCCGCCCGAGATGATGATGTCCTTGGAGCGGTCCTTGAGCTCGACGTAGCCGTTGGCGTGCATGACACCGAGATCGCCGGTATGGAACCAGCCGCCGCGGAAGGCCGCTTTCGTCGCCTTGGGATTCTTGAGATAGCCCTTCATCACGATGTTGCCGCGCATGAAGACCTCGCCGATGGTCTTGCCGTCAGACGGCACCGGCATGAGCGTCTTCTCGTCGGCCACCATCAGCCCCTCGAGCACCGGATAGGCAACACCCTGGCGCGCTTTCATCGTCGCCTGCTCGGCGACGGGCAAGGCATTCCATTCGTCGTGCCATTCGCAGACCACCGCCGGCCCGTAGACCTCGGTCAGGCCGTAGACATGGGTGATGTGGAAGCCCATACGCTCGATCTTCTCGAGGACTGCCGCGGGCGGCGCCGAAGCCGCGGTCATCACCTCGACCTTGCGATCGATACCGGCGCGCTCGCTCTCCGGCGCGTTGATCAGCAGGTTGAGCACGACCGGCGCGCCGCAGAAATGCGTGACGCCGTGCTCGCGGATGGAATCGAAGATGGGCTTCGACTCAACCCGCCGCAGGCAGACACTGGTGCCGGCCATGGCCGCCAGGGTCCAGGGGAAGCACCAGCCGTTGCAGTGGAACATCGGCAGCGTCCACAGATACACGGGATGGCTGGGCAGGTTCCAGACCAGCACGTTGCCCACCGCGTTCAGATAGGCGCCGCGGTGGTGATAGACCACGCCCTTGGGATTGCCGGTGGTGCCCGAGGTGTAGTTGAGGGCGATGGCGTCCCATTCGTCCCCGGGCATCTGCCACTCATCCTCGGCGCTGCCCGTGGCGAGGAAGGATTCGTAGTCCATCGATCCCACGAGCTCGTCCTCGGCGCCACCCTGTTCGCGGCGAACCGGGTCGACGATGTCGACCACCAGGATCTTGCGTTTGACCTGCTTGAGCGCCTGCTTGATCACCGGCGCGAACTCGCTGTCGGTGAGCAGCACCCTGGTCTCGCCATGCTCGAGCATGAAGGCGATGGTCGGCGCGTCGAGCCGGATGTTCATGGCATTGAGCACGGCACCGGCCATGGGCACGCCGAAAGCCGCCTCGTAGGCCGCGGGAATGTTCGGCGCCATCAGCGCCACCGTGTCCCCCTTGCGGATACCCTTCTTGCGCAGCGCTGAAGCCAGCCTGCGGCTGCGGCTGTAGGTCTGCGCCCAGGTCTGGCGCAGGGAGCCGTGGACGAGGGCGAGATGGCGCGGAAAGACATGGGCGGCGCGCGGCAGGAAGGAGAGTGGGGTCAGCGGCACGTAGTTGGCGGGGTTCCGCCCGAGATCGCGCTCGTAGGGATGGCCAGGCGCCTTCGCCTTGCGGGCCGCCCGGCGCGCCCGCGCTTTGATCTGAATCATAGTCTTCTTCCTGGCTGCCATGGCCGAATCCCCTGCCTGAAACCGCGTGGAATCTGCCACGCCCTCGGCTTGGCAAGAAGGGCCTTTGCGGGCAGAGTCCGCGGCACGAACCCGGGGAAACGCCGATGAAGCTGCTCTACGCCCACCAGCACGCCAGCTCGCTCCGCGACCCTGAGGGATACTGGGGAGAGGTGGCGAAGAAGATCACCTGGGCCAGGCCCTGGACCAGGGTGCTCGACACCTCCAGGCCGCCCTTCTACCGCTGGTTCGCCGGCGGCGAGCTCAACACCTGCTATAACGCCCTCGACCGCCACGTCGAAGCCGGCCGCGGCGGACAGGTGGCGCTGATCTACGACTCCCCGGTCACCAACACGATCGGGAGCTGGACCTACGGCGAGCTGCGCGACTGGGTGGCGCGCTTCGCCGGCGTGCTGGCGGACCTCGGCGTCGCCAAGGGCGACCGGGTCATCCTCTACATGCCGATGGTGCCCGATGCCGTGGTGGCGATGCTGGCCTGCGCGCGTCTGGGCGCCATTCACTCAGTCGTCTTCGGCGGCTTCGCCGCCAACGAGCTCGCCGTGCGCATCGACGACTGCCAGCCCAAGGTCATCGTCTCGGCCTCCTGCGGCATCGAGGTCAACCGGATCATCGCTTACAAGCCGCTGCTCGACGGCGCCATCGCCCTGGCGCGCCACAAGCCCGGCGCTTGCGTCATCCTGCAGCGCCCGCAGCAGAAGGCCGAGATGGTCGCCGGCCGCGACCGCGACTGGGACGCAGAGATGCAGAAGGCGAAATCCGCCCCCTGCACGAACGTCGCGGCCACCGATCCGCTCTACATCCTCTACACCAGCGGCACGACGGGCCAGCCCAAGGGTGTGGTGCGCGACAATGGCGGCCACGCCGTGGCGCTCTGCGATTCGATGAAGACGATCTACGACGTCGAGCCCGGCGAGGTGTTCTGGGCGGCCTCCGATGTCGGCTGGGTGGTCGGCCACTCCTACATCGTCTATGCGCCGCTGCTGGCCGGCTGCACCACCGTCCTGTTCGAGGGCAAGCCCGTCGGCACGCCTGACGCCGGCGTATTCTGGCGCATCATCGCGCAGCACAAGGTCAAGGCGCTGTTCACCGCGCCCACCGCCTTCCGCGCCATCCGCCGCGACGATCCCAAGGGCGAGCTCATCCGCAAATACGACCTGTCGAGCTTCAAGACACTGTTCCTGGCCGGCGAGCGCTGCGACCCGCCCACACTGCAATGGGCGCAGGAGATGCTCAAGGTGCCGGTGATCGACCATTGGTGGCAGACCGAGACCGGCTGGTCGATCGTCGCCAACTGCATGGGCCTGCAGGGCGACGGCGGCAAGCCTTTCCCGGTCAAACCCGGCTCGCCGACCAAAGCCGCCATGGGCTGGGACGTGCAGGCGCTGGCCGCTGACGGCACGGAGGTCAAGCGCGGCGACATCGGCGCGTTGTGCTGCAAGCTGCCGCTGCCGCCGGGCACGCTGCCCACGCTGTGGAACGCCGAGGAGCGCTTCCGCAAGGCCTATCTCGACGACTTTCCCGGCTATTACAAGACCGGCGACGCCGGCTACATCGACGAGGACGGCTATGTCTTCGTCATGACCCGGGTCGACGATGTGATCAACGTCGCCGGCCACCGCCTGTCGACCGGCGCCATGGAAGAGGTTCTCGCCGCGCACAACGACGTCGCCGAATGCGCGGTCATCGGCGTGGCCGACGAGATGAAGGGCCAGGTGCCGCTGGGCTTCCTGGTGCTCAAAGCCGGCGTCAACCGGCCGCACGAGGAGATCGTCAGGGAAGTGGTGGCGCTGGTGCGCCAGCGCATCGGCCCGGTCGCCTTCTTCAAGCAGGCCATCGTCGTCAAGCGCCTGCCCAAGACACGCTCGGGCAAGATCCTGCGCGCCACCATGCAGAGGATCGCCGAGAACCAGGAGTTCAAGCAGCCTGCGACCATCGACGATCCGGCGATTCTCGGCGAGATCGCCGAATCATTGCAGGGGGCCGGCTACGCCAGGGAAGGGCTGAAGGTCGCGGCGGGGTAAGCTTAAATGAGAGGACTTGAAGCAGCAGGAGATCATCGCCTCCTGCCGCGCCGATGAGACGATCGAATGAAACGGCGTAAATTCATCGCCTCCGCGGCGGCTCTGACTCTGACGCCGTTAGGCGTCGGCGCGCAGCAGGGGCGCATCCGACGTGTCGGCGTGCTGATGCCGTGGGCCAAGGACGACCCGGAAAGCCAGCCACGCGCCGAAGCGCTCGAAGGCGCCCTGCAGGAACACGGCTGGATCAAGGGCCGCAATCTGCATATCGAATATCGCTGGGCCGTGGGCGATGGGGGGAAGGCCGATACGTTCGCCCAGGAGCTCATCGATGCGGCACCCGATGTACTCCTTGCCACCGCCACCCAGACCCTCGCTCCATTGCAAAGGAAGTCGCGGACCATCCCGATCGTATTCCTGCGCGGATT
>VGEI01000345.1 GCA_016869415.1 Alphaproteobacteria bacterium | reverse complement strand
CCCGAGGAATAAGCGAGGGCGCAGGAAGGCCCCCCGCGGGGGGCCTTCCTGCAATCAGCCGTGATGCACTTTTACTCCGGCCAGACGATGCATTTTTACTCCGGCGTTGACACGACACCCCTCGCTCCCGCACCAGCCTCACCGCCTCAACCTTGAACTCCTGACCATACCGCCTGCGTCCCATGCTCCACCTCCGGTTCGATCATGACACCCAATCTCGGTGTCATCCGAACCGGCAGCAGCCCATTCCGGACCACTCTACCGGGGTGGATCAGTAGCATCGTGAGCCCAAAGTAGCGTCACATCGTCCGCTCAAGTGCTTTCTCCTGTACGAAAACGGCGGTTCCCGGATAGCAGAAGCACACCACCCTGTTGTCCGCAGCCGCACCGTTCTCCTACTGTCGGCCCGAGCCACACCGGAGATGCCAACCTGACCAAGCGCGAGCCCCTGCCGCCCAGCCTCTATGCCGACACGGCGCGGCCCGCCATCGCGACGCCGCCACTCGATGGCGATCGTCGGGTGTCCGTCGCCATTGTCGGCGGCGGCTTCACCGGCCTGTCGACGGCATTGTCCCTGGCCGAGCAGGGCGTCGATGTCATCGTGCTCGAGGCGCGCGAGCCGGGGTGGGGCGCTTCCGGGCGAAACGGCGGGCAGGTCAATCCGGGCCTAAAGCACGATCCCGACGTCGTGGAGAAGGATTTCGGTCCCGATCTCGGCCGGCGGATGGTCACCCTGTCGTGGAATGCGCCCAACGTCGTCTTCGATCTCGTCAAGCGCCATCAGATCCAGTGCGAGGCGCGCCAGTCCGGCACCCTGCGTGCGGCCTACACCGACGCGGTGGCCCGCGGCGTGCGGGCGAGCCACGAGCAGGGCGCTCGGCGCGGTATGCCTGTAGAGCTGCTCGAGCGCGACGGCATGCGCGCTGCGACCGGCACGGACCGCTACCTCTGCGCCCTGCTCGATCGGCGCGGCGGGCATCTCAACCCGCTGAGCTATGCGCGCGGGTTGGCGCAGGCGGCCGTTCAGGCCGGTGCGGCGGTGCACGGCGGCACGCGCGTCACGAAGGTCTCGCGACAGGGTGGCCGCTGGCGCGTCGAGACGCCGGCGGGCACGGTCAGCGCCGAGAAGCTCGTGATCGCGACCAACGGCTATACCGACGGCCTGTGGCCCGACCTCGCGCGCACGATCGTGCCGGTCTACAGCGGCATCGTAGCCAGCGAGCCGATCCCCGAGGACGTCGCGCGCGCCGTCTTCCCGGCACGCTCATCGCTGTACGAGATGGGACAGGTCACGACCTACTACCGGCTCGACGACCGCAACCGCGTCCTGATGGGCGGCCGCTGCCAGCAGCGCGCCGTCGGCCGTGCCGACGAGATGGATTTCCTGCGGCGCTACGCGCTGAAACTCTGGCCGCAGCTCGCGCCCTACCGGTTCACGCACGGCTGGAACGGGCAGCTCGGCGTCACCATGGACTACTATCCGCACATCCACGAGCCGGCCGACGGCGTGCTGGTCTGCCTGGGCTACAACGGCCGCGGCGTTGCCATGAGTACGACGATGGGGCCCGCACTCGCGCGGCGCGTCGTGGGCGGTGCCGCGGCCGAGATCGACATGCCGATCACCGATCTGAAGACCATCCCCCTCCAGGGCCTTTGGCGCCCGGCGGTGGCCGCCCGCATCGCCTACGGCCGCATCCGCGACTATCTCCACGTGTGAACCGCCGCCCGGCGAACCGGGGTCACGCTCCGGTCTTCGCTGCCGTCGACCCGGCTGTCATGGCCCTTCGCTGCGGCATCTGCTTCAAGCTGAGGAGGACGACCGACAGCACGATCAGCAGGGTCGAGACCGCCGCGATCGTCGGGTCGATCTCGTCGCGCAGCGCGTTGAACATGCGCCGCGTCAGCGTGGCGTTCTCGCCGCCGGCGATGAACAGCGAGATCACCACCTCGTCGAGCGAGGTGATGAAGGCGAGCAGCGCGCCCGAGATGACCGAGATGCGGATCTGCGGCAAGGTCACCGTGAGGAAGGCCCGCGGCCGGCTCGCGCCGAGGCTTCTCGCCACCATCTCCTGGGTCAGGTCGTAGCTCTTCAGGCCCGAGGCCACCGTGATGACGACCAGCGGGATCGCCATCACCGAGTGCGCCAGCACGATGCCGGTCAGGGTGTTGTTGAGGCCGAGTCGCGCGAACAGCAGGAATATGCCGATCGCGATCAGGATGCCTGGAATGATCAGCGGCAGCATGAAGGTGGCATAGAGGACGCGCATGAGCTTCGACTGCGAGACGTGCAGGCTGTAGGCGGCGAGCGTGCCGAGCACCGTCGAAACGACCATGGTCAGGGTCGCCGCGACGAAGGATGTGCGGGTCGCGTCGCGCCATTCGACTGCGCCGAAATAGGCCTCGTACCAGCGCGTCGACCAGCCGGGCGGCGGGAAGGCGAGATAGCGGCTGTCGGAAAAGCTGAGCGGCACGACCAGGAGGCTGGGCAGGATCAGGAACAGCAGCACCAGGGCACCCAGCACGTAGAGCCAGAGCCGCCGCCCGTGCGTGATCTGCGTTTCGGTCGCGGGCCGGCCCAGCATCACTTGCTCCCGACGATGCGGTCGAAGCCGATCACGCGCCCGATCGCCCACAGGATGGCGAGCGTGAGGGCGAGCAGGACGACGCCCAGCGCCGAGGCCGCGCCCCAGTCGGCGTGGTAGGTCACGTTGCGCTCGATCTGCATCGACCACATGTAGACGCGCCCGCCGCCCAGCAGCGCCGGCGTGACGTAGAAGCCGAGGCAGAGCACGAAGACGATAACGATGCCGGCGAACAGGCCGGGCAGCGACAGCGGCACGAACACCTGCCAGAAGGCGCGCACCGGCGAGGCGCCGAGATTGGCCGCCGCCCGCAGGTAGTCGCGGTCGATCGAGCGCATCGAGGCGTAGAGGGGCAGCACCATGAACGGCAGCATGATGTGCAGCATGCCGATGGTCGTTCCGGTGAAGTTGTGCATGAGGCGGAGCGGTGCCTCGATCAGTCCGGCGTCCTGCAGCCAAGTGTTCACGACACCACGGCGCTGCAGGATGACCAACCAAGCGTAGCAGCGCACCAGCAGCGACGTCCAAACCGGAAACAGCACCAGCAGCAGGAGGAAGGCGCCGAGCCGGGGACGCACCTGGGCGATCAGGTAGGCCAGCGGATAGCCGAGCAGCACCGAGATCGCCGTGACGAGAAAGGAGATCTCGAACGTCGTCTTGAGCGTCTGCATGTAGTTGTCGTCGAGCAGGCGCCGATAGTGCTCGAGCGTGAAGCCGTCCGTGTCCAGGAACGACATCCACGACAGCCACCCGATCGGCGCCAGGGCGACGATGCCGATCAGCACGAGGCCCGGCCAGGCGAGCGCGCCGAGCCAGCGCTGCTCGCGCCGTGCGGCGGCCCGGTAGGCACCGGCGTTGGCATCGCCTTCCGCATGCAGGCTCGCCGCGGTGCCGATCGTGGCCTCGGTCATTGGCCGGCCTGCGCGGGCACGATCACCGCGTCGCCCGGCGCGAGACCGAGGCGGATCGGGCGGCCGACCTCGGCGATCGTCGCGTCGGCGCTCCGCGCCGGGCGGCGCACCGCGATCTCGCCGCCGGTCTGGAGCGTCACGTAGATCAGCGAGCTCTCGCCCTGGTAGACGACCTCGGTGACGGTCCCGTCGAAGACGTTGAGGCCCTCTCCTTCGCCCGCACCCAGGACCGCGAGCTTCTCCGGCCGCACGACGAGCAGGTGCGGGCCTCCGCCGGTGGTCGGTGTGCCGTCGACCAGCAGCGCGCGGGCGCCGAGCCAGGCCCGCCCGTCGCGCAGCTCGACGGGCAGGAACTGCGATTCGCCGATGAACTCGGCGATGAAGCGGCTCCGCGGCCGCTCGTAGATGTCGCGCGGCAGGCCGATCTGGCGAAAGCGCCCGCCGTCGATCACGGCGATGCGATCGGACATGGTCAGCGCCTCGCGCTGGTCATGGGTGACGTAGACCGTCGTCATGCCGAGCCGCTGGTGCAGGTGGCGCACCTCGATCTGCATCTGCTCTCGGAGCTTCTTGTCGAGCGCCGAGAGGGGCTCGTCCATCAGGAGGATGCGCGGCTCGAACACGATCGCACGTGCGAGCGCGACGCGCTGGCGCTGGCCGCCCGAGAGCTGATCGACGCGCCGCTCGCCCAGCCCGCCGAGCTGCACCAGCTC
>VGEI01000344.1 GCA_016869415.1 Alphaproteobacteria bacterium | reverse complement strand
CGAAGGGGGCTTGGCCGGGCGGGAACCGCAAGGTGCTGCCGGGGGGCTGCGGCAGGCAAAAACCCAGCCAACTGCCCGGTTTTATTATGAGTGTTTGTCTTGTGGACCCGCTCCCGGCTGTACTATTTTGCCCGAGTTGAGCGGGACCTCGGGCCGCCCGGATTCGGGGCGGAGGCCGAGCGTCGGCCGCTTGCGCGTTCGCTTTCGGTCAACGGACGGAAGTCCCGAGCTCGCAAGGCGGCTTTGGGGTCATTGGGGCGCAGGCTTGAGCGCTGTCTTTAAGGACAATGGAATGGTCAAGGGTTCGCTGAAACGTGCCGCCGTCCTGGCGGTCTTCGGACTTGCCGCCTTTGCGGCGATTGCCCTGCTTGCCGGAGGGGCCGAGGCATCCTTCCCGCAGCCGTGGCAGCTGGGCATGCAGCAGTCCGCCTCGCCGGTGAAAGAGAACATCGCCTGGCTGCACAATCTGCTGCTGGTGATCATCACGGTGATCACGATCTTCGTCCTGGCGCTGCTGATCTACGTGATGGTCCGATTTCGCGCCTCGGCCAATCCCAAGCCGACCCGCACCACTCACAACACGCTGATCGAGATCGTCTGGACCGTCGTGCCGACGCTGATCCTGGTGGTCATCGCCGTGCCCTCGTTCAAGCTGCTCTACTTCATGGACCGCACCTTCGACGCCGAGATGACCCTCAAGGTCAACGGCCACCAGTGGTACTGGTCCTACGAGTATCCGGACCAGGGCGGTTTCAAGTTCGAGAGCTACATGATCCAGGACGGGGACCTGAAGCCCGGGCAGAAGCGCCTGCTCGAGGTCGACAACCGCGTCGTCCTGCCGGTCGACACCAACGTGCGCGTGCTGCTCGCCGGCACCGACGTCATGCATTCCTGGATGGTCTCCGCGCTCGGCGTGCAGACCTACGTCGTGCCGGGGCGGGTCAACGAGACCTGGGTGCGGATCAACAAGCCCGGCGTCTACTACGGCCAGTGCAACCAGATCTGCGGCATCAACCACGCCTACATGCCGATCGCCGTTGAGGCGGTGTCGAAGGCCGATTTCGAGCGCTGGGTGGCGGAGGCCAAGCGTAAATTCGCTGTTGCGCCGCAGGACGGCAACGTTCGTGTTGCAGCGGCAGGCGATACGCCCGCGGCGGCGAAGTAAGCTTCGAGAGGACGAGCCATGGCATACGGTACAGCCCACGCCCACGATCATCACGACCACGACCACCGCCCGACCGGGTGGAAGCGCTGGGTCTATTCGACCAACCACAAGGACATCGGCACGATGTACCTCGTCTTCTCGGTCATCGCCGGCCTGCTCGGCGGCGCGGCCTCGGTCTACATGCGGATCGAGCTGCAGACGCCTGGCATGCAGCACATGCCGGATGGGCATTTCTGGAACATGGTGATCACCGCCCACGGCCTGATCATGGTGTTCTTCACCGTCATGCCGGCGCTGATCGGCGGCTTCGGCAACTGGTTCATCCCGCTGATGATCGGCGCGCCCGACATGGCCTTTCCGCGCATGAACAACATTAGCTTCTGGCTTCTGCCCCCGGCCTTCATCATGCTGCTCGGCTCGGCCCTGCTCGGCGGCGGCGCCGGCGTGGGCTGGACGGTCTATCCGCCGCTCTCCGGTGGCACCGGGCATCCCGGGCCGGCGGTCGACATGGCCATCCTCTCGCTGCACCTGGCGGGTGCTTCGTCGATCCTCGCCTCGATCAACTTCATCACCACCATCTTCAATATGCGCGCCCCCGGGATGACGATGCACCGGATGCCGCTGTTCATCTGGGCACAGCTGGTCACCGCGTTCCTGCTGGTGCTGTCGCTGCCGGTGCTCGCGGGCGCCATCACCATGCTGCTTACCGACCGCAATTTCGGCACGGCCTTCTTCGAGCCGGCCGGCGGTGGCGACCCGATCCTCTTCCTGCACCTGTTCTGGTTCTTCGGGCACCCCGAGGTCTACATCATGATTTTGCCGGCCTTCGGCATCATCAGCCATGTGATCTCGACGTTCTCGAACAAGCCGGTCTTCGGCTATCTCGGCATGGCCTACGCCATGGTGGCGATCGGCGTCATCGGCTTCGTCGTCTGGGCGCACCACATGTACACGGTGGGCATGGACGTCGACACGCGCGCCTACTTCATGGCGGCGACCATGGTCATCGCCGTGCCGACGGGCATCAAGATCTTCTCCTGGATCGCCACCATGTGGGGCGGTTCCTTGCGCTTCGAAGTGCCGATGCTCTGGGCCATCGGCCTGATCTTCCTGTTCACGCTCGGCGGCGTCACCGGCATCGTGCTGTCGAACGCAGGCGTCGACATCGCGCTCCACAACACCTACTACGTGGTGGCGCATTTCCACTACGTGCTCAGCCTCGGCGCTGTCTTCGGCATCTTCTGCGGCGTCATGTACTGGTTCGACAAGATGACGGGACGGGTGTTCCCCGACTGGGCCGGCAAGCTGCATTTCTGGTCGACCTTCATCGGCGTCAACCTGACCTTCTTCCCGCAGCATTTCCTCGGTCTGGCGGGCATGCCGCGCCGCATCCCGGACTATCCAGACGCCTTCCACGGCTGGAACCTGGTGAGCTCGATCGGCTCCTACATCTCCTTCGCCTCGACGATCTTCTTCGTCGTCGTGGCGATCTGGGCGATGCGCAGCGGCCGCCAGGCGGTGGGCAATCCGTGGGGGGAGGGTGCGACGACGCTGGAGTGGACGCATTCCTCGCCGCCGCCGTTCCACACCTATGACGAGCTGCCGCGCATCCCGGCCGAGGCCAAGCACTGAGGCCCGGCTCGCCAGGGAGACGTAGGACGTGTCCGACCGCCTGATCACGACCGGCACTGCCGAAGCGCTCGCTTTCGTGCGCGAATCGGAGGTGCGCGACTTCGTCGCCCTGCTGAAGCCGCGGGTGATGAGCCTCGTCGTCTTCACCGGCGCCGTCGGGCTCTACCTGGCGCCGGGGCATCTGCACCCGGTGCTCGCTGTCATCGCCGTCCTCTGCATCGCGGTGGGAGCCGGCGCCGCCGGCGCCATCAACATGTGGTACGAATGTGACATCGACGCCCTGATGACGCGCACCCGCGAGCGGCCGATCCCGGCAGGCCGCATGGACCCGGCGGAGGCGCTGGCCTTCGGCGTCGTGCTGTCGATTGGCTCGGTCGTGGTCATGGCGCTCGCCGTCAATCTTGCGGCAGCGTCCCTCCTCGCCCTGTCGATCGGCTTCTACGTTTTCGTCTACACAGTTTGGCTCAAGCGCCGCACGCCGCAGAACATCGTCATCGGCGGTGCCGCGGGCGCCTTCCCGCCGATGATCGGTTGGGCAGCGGTGACCGGCGACGTATCGCTGGCTTCACTGGCGCTCTTTGCGATCATCTTTATGTGGACGCCGCCGCATTTCTGGGCGCTGGCGCTGTTCCGCTCGGGCGACTACGCCAGGGCCGGCGTGCCGATGCTTCCGGTGACCCACGGCGCGGAGGAAACCCGCCGGCAGATCCTCCTCTATACCGTGGCGCTGCTGCCGGTCACCCTTACGCCCTGGATGCTTGGCTTCGCCGGCACGATCTACCTAGCCGCCGCCTCGGTTCTCGGGCTCATCTTCCTGGCAGGAGCGGTCGCCGTCTACCGCGAGACGGGTGACCGGGCGGCCCGCGGCCTGTTCGGCTACTCGATCGTCTATCTCTTCCTCCTCTTCGGGCTGCTGGTTCTCGACCGCACGCCGGGGTACCTGCCGTGACCCAGGATCCGCCGATGGGCAGCACATCAGGGATTGGGGCACCGATGAGCGGTTCCGAATTCGTGCGCCGCCGGCGGACGAAGAATATCGCCATCGGCGCCACCATCGCCTTCCTCTACGTGCTGTTCTTCATCATCACGCTGGTGCGCCTGGGAGGGCAGGGATGACCGGCGGCCGTCCTGCCGCGACCGCCCGCGCCAACCGTCGCGTCGGGTTCGCCGTCGCCGGCGTTGCCGTGGGCATGATCGCGCTAGCCTTTGCCTCGGCACCGCTCTACCGGTTGTTTTGCCAGGTCACCGGCTACGGCGGCACGACGCAGCGCGCGGCGGCCGCGCCGGCCGAGCTCGGCACGCGCACGGTCACCGTGCGCTTCAACGCCAATGTCGCCAGCGCGGATCTGGGCTGGCAGTTCCAGCCGCTGCAAAGTGAGATCCGTACCGTGACGGGCGAGGAGCATCTTGCCT
>VGEI01000343.1 GCA_016869415.1 Alphaproteobacteria bacterium | reverse complement strand
GTTATAGAACAAGCGATTCGCCTTCGCTTCTGTTGCGCAGTGAAGGCGCTTGGTTAGCAAGGGGATTGCCGTCTATGACCCCTCGCCTCTCTTTCTTCGCCACCGGCCTTGTTGCCGTTTCGGCCCTCATCGCAGTTGACGCCGCCGCGCAACAGACCAATGGCTGGTATATCGGCGGCGGTATCGGCGCTAACTGGCTGCGCGACTCCGATGTCACCGGCGGCGTGGTCAACAGCAAGGCTGAGTTCGAGCGCGGCTGGGCCGGCGTGGCCGCGTTGGGTTACGGGCTCGGCAACGGCTTCCGGCTCGAGGGAGAACTCGGCTACCGCAACAACGACGTCGACAAGGTCAGCGGTGCGAGTGGCGGTGGCGATGTCTCGCAATGGAGCCTGATGGGCAACGCTCTCTACGATTTCCAGACCGGCACGGCGTTCACTCCCTATGTCGGTATCGGCCTCGGTGGGGTGCGCGTCGATGTCGACAATGGCCGTACCTTCACCGGCGGCCGAACGATCAACGACGACGACACGGTCTTCGCCTATCAGGGAATCCTCGGTGTGGCCTACAGCTTGGCGCCGCAGTGGAAGCTCGATCTCAATTACCGCTACTTCGCCAGCCTCGACCCCACCTTCAAGACCAATGACGGCATCAAGGTCGACGGCGAAAACCGCAACCACACGGTTCTGCTCGCGCTGCGCTATGAGTTCGGCGCGCCGCGGCCCACACCGATGCCGACGCCCGTGCAGGCGCCAGCTCCGGCCCCAGCACCGATGCCTGCTCCGCCTCCGCCGCAGGCCTCTCCAGCCCCCGCGCCCGCTCCGGCCCCCGCGCTGCAGCGCTCGTACCTGGTGTTCTTCGACTTCGACAAGTCGGACATTACCGCAGAGGCGCGCCGCATAATCCAGCAGGCCGCCGACAACTCCAGGCGCGGCGGCGTCAGCCGTATCCAGGCGACCGGCCACGCCGATCGCTCCGGTTCCGACCGCTACAACATGGCCCTGTCGATGCGCCGGGCCAATGCCGTCAAGGCGGAGCTGGTGCGCAGCGGTGTCCCAGAGAGCCAGATCTCGGTCCTCGGCCGCGGCGAGAGCGAGCCTCTGGTGCCCACGCCCGACGGCGTGCGCGAGCCGCAGAACCGCCGGGTGGAGATTCTTCTCCAGTAGACCGGCGCAACGCCAACGAAGAAGGGCGCCTCCCCCGGGAAGCGCCCTTTTTTTGCTGCCTACCTGACGACCGTTCAGCGCCGGATGCTGACGCCGCTGGAAGTCTCACCAGTGCACTGCGTGATGGATGTGCTGGAGAGGCTGGCCCGAGTATTGGACACCGCATCGAGGCCCCGCCGATCCAGATTGCTGACCTCGCGGAAGAGGGTTGCTGCGCTGTCGCAAAAGCGGTCCGTCATGCTGCGCTTGGAGGCATCATTGGCCAGGGCCGTTACCAGCGTGTCCAGATGGCGCTTATGCTGCGGACCGTAGTGCTTTTGGAAGTGCCCTTGCAGGATACGCGAATGGCCCACCAGCCAGTCGCTGTTGCGGGTTATGAAGGCGTTGTATTGCTGCATCATCCCGAGCTCGGGATTGATGTCGCGACAGGCCAACGCCCCGACCATGAGGTCGTACTGCAGCATCTTTACGTGGACGGCGGTGGCCTCGACGGCCGTGTAGCAGGCGCCCCACGCTTGGGATAGCGGTAGCGCCGCCACGGCCAACGCAGCGAGGGACGAACGAATCCGCCGTCTCACGATTTCCCCAACACCCAAGTCATACCGGATGAGCGGCATTAGAGCCCATTCCGACCAGGGTTTCGACAGGATTCTGCCCGCCTTTGGCGAGCAGCGCCGCCATTCACTGTGGCGTTCCCGCGCTGCCCTTGACTGCAAGGCCAAGGATGGCGGCAAGCCGTCAGGGAGTTCCCGGCCCCTTGAGCTCGACGGTGTTGCCCTCCGGGTCATGCAGGTAGAGCGAGGGTCCGTCGCCCTCGGCGCCGTAGCGGCTCTTGACTTCCCCAGGCTCGACGCCGTGCTTGCGCAGATGGGCAGCGATGGCCTTGCCGTCGAACGGCTCCACGGCCAGGCAGAAATGGTCCATGTTGAGCGCTTCGCGTCCGGGCGCAGCGCCCCCCATCCGGCCAAGCCTGCCGTCGACATCGACGAAATCGATCAGGGTCCTACCGGCACGGAGCTGCCAGAGTCCGAGGTCGTCCTGCACCTTCTCCACCGGGCAGTCCAGCACGTCACGATAGAACGCCACCATGCGCTGCATGTCGCGTACCCGGATGACGATGTGGTCGAGACCGCCGATGCGGAACGGTGCTGCCATCTAGCGACCCATGATGACATCGGCCTGGATGGCGCCAGCCTGCTTAATGGCCTGCAGGATGGCCATCTGGTCCTGCACGCCTACATTGATGCTGTTGAGAATGTTCACCAGTTCGTGGATGGAACTGCCCGCCGGCAGGGTTACCAGCCGCGTACCCCAGGGTGTCACCTCGACATTGGTGCGCGGCACCACGACCGCGGCCCCGCCCTGCGTGAAAGGACCGGGCTGTGAGACCTGCGGCGTCTCGGTGACACGGACCTGCAGGTTACCGTGCGCCACGGCGACGGTGGACATGCGTACACTTTCGCCCATGACGATTGTGCCGCTGCGCTCGTCGAGCACGATACGCGCCGGCGGCGGCGAGGCGTCCGGCCGCACCGGGAGATTCTCGACATCGGCGACCAGCTCCGCCGCACGGCCGGCATAGGACGCAGGGACCGTGACCTCGATGCCGGTGTTGTCCAGCATGCGCGCGATATTGGCCCGCATGGCGGTGTTGATGGCCTGGGCCACCTGCCGGGCGAGGGAGAAGTCGGGATTGCGCAGCACGACGGTGAGGGTCGCCTGCCTGCCCAGATCGAAGGCCGGTACGCGCTCCACAATGGCGCCACCCGGAATTCTCGCCGTGCTGACCACACCGCGCTGCACTGACTGCGCCGATCCACCAGCGCTGAACCCGCCGGCGATGGACACTGGTCCCTGGGCGACGGCGTAGACCTGCCCGTCCGGCCCGACCAGCGCCGTGAGCTGCAGGATTCCACCTTGCAGCGACCCGGCATCGCCCAGCACGGCCACCGAAACGTCGATGGTGGTACCCGGACGGGCAAAGGGCGGCAGCGCCGCACTCACGGAAACGGCGGCGGCACCCCGGCTGCGGATGACCGGGTCGGCAACCACACCCTGGCGGTTGAGCATGTCGCGCAGGGTCTGTGCGGTCGCCGGGAAGGCCGGGCTATCACCCGTGCCGCTCAGGCCGACGACCAGGCCGTACCCGGTCAGGGCGTTCTCGCGCACGCCCTCCACCGTCGCGACATCCTTGATGCGCGACTGGGCCGACACCGGTCCGGCGATGAGGAACCCCAGAGCCGCAAGGAGGACGGGCCGCAGCATGCCTTGAAGCGTAGCGGATTTTACGAAGGCCCGGTAGCGCCCGCGGCATCTCTCGACTAGGGTGCTCGGCGCCGAATCTACGCAAGGTTTCGTCATGAACGAGCACGACGTCCGGATCCTCCGCCACGAGCGGCTGAGCGACGGCCATCTCAAGCTGGAAGCTTACGAGATTGAGCATCGCCGCTTTGACGGCAGCTGGATGGAGAAAATCCGCCGCGAGGTCGTGCGGCGCGGTGCCGCGGTCGCGGTCATGCTCTACGATCCACAGCGCGACACGGTCGTGCTGATCGAGCAGTTCCGCATCGGCGCTTACATGGCAAAACGCTCATCGCCCTGGCTGACGGAGATCGTCGCAGGACTGGTCGAGCCAGGAGAAGACCCGGCTGCTGTGGCACGACGCGAGACCCTCGAAGAAGCCGGCTGCGAGATCCTCGACCTCGTACCGCTCTACGACTACATCGTGACGCCCGGTTGCCTGGACGAAACGGTGACGATGTTCTGCGGCCGGGTGGATTCAAGCAAGGCAGGCGGTCATCACGGCCTTGCCCACGAGGGCGAGGACATCCGCGTCATGGTGAAATCGTTCGATGAAGCCTGGGCCGAGCTCCATGCCGGCGGGCTCGACAACTCGATCGCCGTCATCGGCATGCTCTGGCTCAAGATCAACCGCGAGGAGCTTCGCCGCCGCTGGATCTGACCCGGGCCCCGCGAGACCCCCCATTCCGCAAAGATGCCAACCGCCATCGGTTGATCCGCTTCCGCTTCCCTCCTAAGCTGCCCCCCATGGACATA
>VGEI01000342.1 GCA_016869415.1 Alphaproteobacteria bacterium | reverse complement strand
GGTCGAGCGCAGGAAATAGGCGTAGGTCTGCCGCGGCAGAATCACGTCGTCGGTGTACCGGCCAGCCCCGGTGAGCAAACGCTGATCTTCGACGCGCTGAACCGGCTGCCCGATACCGAACTTGACCATGTGCCGAGATCTCCCAAGCGAGTTGTTGATCGATTAAACGGGCCGCCCCGGTCTTTGGCAAGCGGGGCGGGTTCCATCGCGATCATCCCGACACAGGGGCCTTCGCCCGGTGCGACCAGGCCTGTTGTGCGAAGGCAGGGACTGCCGCCAGCACGCCGATCAGCGCGGTGGTCAGGCCCGGAGCCATCAGCAGGACTCCCCCTAAACCCAATGCCAGACGCGGTCCGAGCGGCAGCCGGCTGATCATATGGCCGGTCAGGGCGATGGCGAGGAAGAGTACGCCCCCTGCGGTGGTCAGCGCGGTCTCGAGGAAGCCGTACCAGGTGAACCCCTTGGTGACGATCAGCATCGCCGGCGCGTAGACGAAAACGAAAGGCACGAGCGCCTTCGCCATGCCGAGGCGGAAGGCCGTGTTGCCGGTCCGGAACGGGTCGGCGCCGGCCATGCTGGCCGCGGCGTAGGCCGCCAGCGCCACCGGCGGCGTGATGTCGGCCAGCACGCCGTAATAGAAGACGAAGAAATGCGCGACGATCGGCTCGACCCCGAGCTGGACGAGCGCCGGCGCGGCCACCGTCACCATGATGATGTAGTTGGCGGTGGTCGGCACGCCACAGCCGAGCAGGATGCAGACGATGGCCGTCATCACCAGCGTGTAGAACAGCGTCAGTGCCCGGGTGGTGAACAGCCACTCCGGAAGGATGTCGAGCGACCAGCCGGCGAGCGTGCCGGCAAAGGTCGTGACGATGTTGGAGATCTTGAAACCCACACCGGTGAGTGTCACCACACCGACGATGACGCCGACGGTTGCTGCCGCCGCGCCGACGGCAATGGCGTACTTGGCGCCGACCACGAAAGCATCGCCCATATCGAGCAGCCGGGCGGAGGCATGCGGATCGCGCAGCAGGAAAGCGGCTGCAACGGCGGCGCCCAGCGCCAGCAGGGCGACGGTCGCCCAGCCTTCCTCGAGGGCGCCGGCGAAGGTGGCGGCGACCAGCACCGCCAGCATGCCGAGCGCCACGGCGCCGTTGCGCCGCGTCAGTCCAACGATGAGGCATGCGGTGATGCCCCAGAACGCAGCGAGGTAAGGCGTGTAGCCGGAGAACAGCACTAACAGCAGGACGAAGAGCGGGATCGAAGTCGGCCAGCCTTCGGCCAGGACGGCCCGCACCCGCGGCAGGTCGGCCGCCGGCAGCCCCTTCATGCCGTTCTTGCGCGCCTCGAAATGCACCTGCCAGAAGACGCCGAAGAAATGCAGGAAGGCGGGCACGACTGCCGCCAGGATGATCTGCTGGTAGGGCACGTTGAGGAATTCGACCATCAGGAAGGCGGCGGCGCCCATGATCGGCGGCGTGATCTGCCCTCCGGTTGAGGCGGTCGATTCGACCGCCGCTGCGAAATGCTTGGGATAGCCGAGGCGGATCATCGCCGGGATGGTGAGTGAGCCTACCGTCACGGTGTTGGCGATCGACGAGCCGGAGATCATGCCGAACATCGCCGAGCCGACGATCGAGACCTTGGCCGGACCGCCGGCGTAGCGACCCATCAGCGCGTTGGCGAGATCGAGAAAGAGACGGCCCAGGCCGATGCGTGTCGCCAGGACGCCGAAGAGGACGTAGTGGAACACGTAGGTCGCGACAACGCCGAGCGCGATGCCGAAGATGCCTTGGCTGGTGAGATAGAGATGATCGACGAGGCCTTTCCAGGTCGTGCCGGCGTGCACGAGGATGCCCGGCATCTGGCGGCCGTAGAGGGCGTAGAGCATCAGCGCGACGGCGATCGCCGGCAGCGGCCAGCCGACCGAGCGGCGGGTGGCTTCCAGCATGACGACGATCAGGCCGGTGCCGATGAGGGCGTCGATGGGGCGCGGGTTGCCGACGATGAAAGCGAGATCGTCGTAGATCCACGGCACGTAGAGTGCGCCGACCACGGCCGCCAGGGCGCAGGCCCAGTCGTGGAGCCCGATACCGAGCGGACGCCACCATCGCACCGGGGGCGGCTGCGTCGGGTCCGTGCGCCTGGCCGAAAAGACGAGGAAGATCAGGCTCAGAACGAAGGCCATGTGGATGCCGCGATGCGTCGTCTCGCGCAGCAAGCCGAATCCGGCCGTGTAGTAGTGGAAGCAGGAGAGCAGAAAGAGTAGGAGGGCAACGAACATCGCCGCGGCGGGCTGCAGCGGCCGGAAGCGCACTTCGGGGTCGAGCTGTTCTTCGAGCTTGCGCAGCTCGGACGCTTCCGGCGCCGTGGTCGGCCTGGTCATGAAAGACGATCCCCCGATGACGAAGGGGCCAGCCTTTGCGCGCTGGCCCCCGCGTCAGCGCCCCCTTTGGGCCCGCGACTACTTGAGCAGCCCGGCTTCCTTGTAGAAGCGCTCGGCGCCCGAATGCAGCGGGATGCCGAGTCCGTCGAGGGCCATCGCCTTCTGGATGGCCTTGCCCTTGGCGTGGCCGGCATCGAGCGCAGCACGGGCCTTGTCGCTCCACAGCGCCTTCGTGACCGCGTATACGAGATCGGCCGGCACGCTGGCCGAGGTCACCCACTGGGCGCCGACCGAAACGGTCTTCACGCCCTTGACGTCTTTGTATGTACCGTCCGGGATCTGGTCGGCGGCGAAGAACTTGAAGCTCTGGCGCAGCCGGTCGGCAACCGCCCCCTCGATCGGCAGCAGATCGACCTGCGTGGTCGTGGCCAGCTCGGTGATTGCAGCCAGCGGATAGCCGCCGGTGATGAAGAACGCATCGAGGCCGCCATCCTTGAGCTTCTCTGCCGAGGGGCCAGGCTTGAGGTTCTCTGCCCGGTAATCGGCGTCGCGGATACCGTAGGCGGCGAGAATCGCCTTGGCATTGATGATGCTGCCTGAGCCCGGCTCGTCGATCGAGATGCGCTTGCCCTTGAGGTCGGCAACCGACTTGGCTCCCGACGAGCGGCGGACCACGACATGCACGGTCTCGGGATAGAGATTGGCAATGGCGCGCAGCTGCTCGACCTTGCCGCGGCCCTCGTAGAGACCGGTGCCGGTGTAGGCCCAGGTGGCGACGTCCGACTGGCTGAAGCCGGATTCGCTGGCGCCGCTGGCGACGGCGTTGACGTTGGCCACCGAGCCGTTGGTCGCCTGGGCGGTGGAGACGATCCTATCCGTCGACACTGCGTTGGCGATGATGCCGCCGATCGGATAGTAGGTGCCGGCGGTGCCGCCGGTGCCGATGCGGAAGAACTGCTGCTGGGCGAGGGCGTTGCGGCCGGCAAGGCCGCTCAAGCCGAGCCCGAGCGTCAGCGCGGTAAAGTTGCGACGCGAAAGCTGGTTAGTCATTGCTTCTCTCTCCTGTGGTGGTCCGGCGCACTACGCCCGGCTTTTCGAGCTTGGTTGGAGGATGCCCGAGGTCGGCAAAAAACGCTACTGCCGGGGCCGCCTTAGAGCCGGATCCGGTACTCGCGCAGGGCGTTGTCGCGGAAGAGCTTGCGCTGATCCGCGTTCGACAGATGGGCGACGATGGCCTTGAAACCGTCGAAGATCGTGTCGTAGGTGGCGCAAACACTGTCGACAGGGAAGTTGCTGGCGAACAGGCAGCGCTCGACCCCGAAGATCGCGATGGTGTCCAGCACCACCAACCGGTTGGTCTCGGCCGTCCACGGCTTCCCCGGCTGGCCGATACCCGAGATCTTCACCCGCGTGTTGGGTTCGGCCGCGAACGCGGCCATCGCCGCACGCCAGGCCGCGAGGCCTTCCCCGCTGCGATCGGCCGGCAGGCCGGTGTGGTTGAGCACGATGCGGATGTTCGGGAAGTCGCGCGCCAGCTCTGCTGCCTCGTAGAGATGCCAGTACGGCACCTGCAACTCGTAGTGCAGGCCGTGATCGGCCAGCCTGGCGTAGCCGCGCCGCCAGCGAGGGTCGCTCATTGAGCCGGCAGCGCCTTTGACGATCTCGGCGGCAGACTTCGCCGCTGTCGGCTTCTTGCGGATGCCGCGCAGCAGCGGATACTGCGCGTGAGCTTTGAGGGTGGCGGCGATGTCCTCGGCTTCGAAACGGGCATGGCCGACGCAGGCGTGCGGGAAGCCGTGCTTGTCGGCAATCTCCTGCACCCGGCGCGTCTCCACCACT
>VGEI01000341.1 GCA_016869415.1 Alphaproteobacteria bacterium | reverse complement strand
GCGCCGCCAGCGCGCCAAACGAGCCACCGACCGACCCGACAGTCCATCCGAGGAATAAACCAGGGCGCAGGAAGGCCCCCCGCAGGGGGCCTTCCTGCCGTCAGCCGTGATGCATTTTTACTCCGGCGTTGACAGCCACCGCCGACGCCGGTGACCGAGACGGCGCCGACGCCGACGCCGACCGCCCTGGCCGGCACGCCGGCAGCCGTGGTCGACGGGCCCGCCGCCACCGGAACTCCGGGCGCCATCACCGTGGCGGCGAACGACAGCGCGATCCAGCAGACGCAGCAGGCGCCGACGCTGTTGCCCGAATTGAACGGGACCAGCAGCACGGCCTCCAGCCCGGCGGCCGCCAGTTTCGCCGCCAGCGGTCCGCTGGCCGATGCGGCGACCGACGTCTTTGCCCAATCCTTCTCGCTGGCGGCCACGCTGGGCGAGCTGGCGCCCGCCGGCGGCGACCCGTCCGGCGAGCCCAAGGCCGCCGAGGAGAAGGCCGTCGTCACGACCGACAGCCCCGAGCAGCACGCCATGGCCCTGCTGCGCGAGTTCTGGCGGTTCGAGAGCGGCAACAAGTAGTCCCGGCTTGGCTGGCGTCGCTCGCGCGCGATGCCAGCCGGCTGACCCGCGCGACCCCGGCCGGCCCTAGCCGGACCGACCCTTGGTCCCCCTGCCTTCCGGCCGCTAACATCGGCCGGAAAGCGGGGGCAGGCCATGAGCAAGATCAGGGTAGCGCGCGAGGGCGCCGTGCGTACGGTCACGCTGACGCGCGCCGAGAAGCGCAACGCGCTCGATCACGAGATGCTGGCGGGCCTGAAGGCGGCTTTCGCCGAGCCGGCGGCGGCGGAGCGTGTGGTCGTGCTGCGCGCCGAAGGCACTGTCTTCTGCGCCGGGCTCGATCTCACCGAACGGCGCGGCACCTTGTCCGAGCCATCCGGCATCGAGGAGATGCTGCACGCCATCGAAAGCTTTCCGTTGCCGGTTGTCGCCGTGGTGCAGGGCGATGCCATCGCCGGCGGCAACGAGCTGGCGCTGCATTGCGATTTCGTGGTGGCGGCGGCGACCGCGCGCTTCGGCATGTCGCTGGCGCAGATCGGCCTGGCGCCGACCTGGTTCCTGGCGAAGAAGCTGCTGGAGGTGGCCGGGCCGGTGGCGACGCGGGAGATCCTGCTGCTGGGCGATCCCCTGCCGGCGGCCCGCCTCCACGAACTCGGCATCATCGGCCGCTGCGTGCCGCCGGCCGAATTGCAAACGGCGGCGCGGGCGGTGATCGACCGGCTGGCCGCCAACGCGCCCTTGTCCTTGAAGGCGATGAAGGCGTTGATCAACCGCGAGATGGCCTTCCGCGACGCCATTCCGCATGCCGACATCGACCGCCAGATCGTCGCCGCGCGCGACAGCGTGGACGCGCGCGAGGGCATCGCCGCGCGCCTCGAACGGCGCAAGCCCAGCTTCGTCGGCCGCTGATGGGCATCCGCCTCGACAAGCCCTGGCGGCTGCTGTCGCCATCGCAAGTGGCGCGCGTGCACGGCCATCTGGGCGTCTATCAACTGGGTGACGACGCGGGTAGCGTGCTCTATGTCGGCGTTGCCGGCGGCCGTTCGCTGTTCGGCCTTGGCGGCGAGCTGCAACGCGAACTCGCCAGCCCGCGCGCCGGCGTCACGCGCTTCCGCGTCGAGGTGAGCGCGCAATACCGCACGCGCTGGCAGGAGCTTCTGATGCTGCACCGGGCCGACCACGGCGAATTGCCGCGGCACAACCAGGGCGAACGCCTGCCGAAACTGGGCCGGCTCTCGCCCGCCTGAGGAACCCCCGATGGACCTGCAATTGAGCGAGGAACAGAAGCTCATCGTCGAGCAGGTGCGCCGCTTCGTGCGCGAGGAAATCCGCCCGCTGGAAGCGCGCCTCGACCCCGACGCCGACGAGCTGGAGCCGGAAGACAAGGCCCGCCTCGTCGCGCACACCACGGCGATGGGGCTTTATGGCCTCGACATTCCCCCGGAATTCGGCGGCCCCGACATCGATATCGTGACGCGCGTGCTGATCGCCATCGAGATGGCGCAGCACCGCGCCGGGCTCTATGCCCCCTGCTACGGCACCTTCGGCGGCGCCGGTCTCGCGCAATTGTTCGAGGCGAACGAAGACCAGAAGCAACGCTATCTCTACCCCACCTTGCGCGGCGAGAAGACCGGCTTCTTCGGCCTGACCGAGCCCTCGGGCGGCAGCGACCCCGCCCGCGCCATCCGCACCCGCGCCGTGCGCGACGGCCAAGACTGGCTGATCAACGGCGCCAAGATCTTCATCTCCAACGCCGACAAGGCTGATTACGGCATCGTCTTCGCCCGCACCGATCCCGCGAAGGGCCGCGGCGGCATCACCTGTTTTCTCGTCGACACCGACACGCCCGGCTTCCACGTGCGGCGCATCGTGCACACGCTCAGAAGCGCGCGCTATGCGACCGAGCTCGAATTCAAGGATATGCGCATCAAGCAGCAGAACGTGCTGGGCGAGGTGAACAAGGGCTTCGCGATCGCCAACGACCGCCTGAGCCGGCAGCGCATTCCCTATGCCGCCGGCTGCATCGGCGTGGCGATTGCCGCGCACGAACTAGCCATCGACTACGCCAAGGAGCGCGAGACCTTCGGCCAGAAGCTGGCGACGCGCCAGGCAGTGCAGTGGATGCTGGTCGACAACGAGATCGACATCCGCCAGGCGCGCTGGCTGACCTTGGCCGCCGCCGACAAGGCGCGGCGGAGCGAGCCCTTCCGCACCGAAGCCGCCATCGCCAAGGTGGTGGCGAGCGAGGCGGGCGGGCGTGTGGTCGACCGCTCGATGCAGATCTTCGGCGGCCACGGCATGACCAAGGACCTGCCGTTCGAGCGCTGGTACCGCGAGATGCGCATCAGGCGCGTCGGCGAGGGCCCCAACGAAGTGCAGCGCATGCTGGTCGCCCGCGAACTCCTGGGCCCGGCGTTCCGGTGAGGGTCACAACGGCCGTCAGAACGGCTGCTTGCTTGTGGTCCGCTGGCCGGTTGATGCCGTGATCATCCTATCGGATATCGCCCTCGCTAGAGCTCCGAAATGGCCGCGATAGACCAAGCATTTCTCGCCCGCTCGAGGGCGTCAAGAAGTTCCTTCATTTCGCCTTCGACTCGGCGCAACTCTTTAATGGTGACGACTCGGCTGCGCCAATCGAGAGCATTGGCCTTGCGATTGAAAAATGGCCGAAAGCGCTTGGGCTGACCTGCACAGGCCGTAGTCCACAGGGCATGAAGATTGTCATTGCGTTCCGCCGCGAGCGTGGCCGCCTTATCAATCAGAGTGCAGAATGTCGAAGCATGCGACTCGGAAAGCCGGCTCTCCGCCAAACGCTTAGCCTCCTTGCGCAGGTACTGGAACTGCCCTTGCTCTCCGCGTGCTTCATGCCTTCGCTGAAGCCCCGGCCCAAGAGAGTCTTCCCCGTGAGCTTGATTAAGTACTCGACTCTGCCCCATGAAATCGCAAGCCGCCCAAGCGAGTCGTAAACCTGGATTATTCGTGACGCGGGTCGTGTCGGTGCGGCGGGTGTAGCATAACTCACTGATTTCATTTAGGATTTGGTTGTCTAAGCCGGTCCTTCACGAGAGCAGGGAGGCGCCACGCCCGCCATGGCCGACGATAGAGAACGCTCCTTCGATTTGCCAAGCGGACACCTCGAGAACCTCTGGCGTTGAGGGTCGCGGGTTGATTCTCTGACCTCTGGCGATGGCCGGAGGCGGGGATGGCGGGACAGGCTGGTTTCTTCGACACGGACGAGCGGCTGGCGTGGCTGTCGGCGGCGGGGGACCCGCTGGAGCGGCTGGCGAAGGTGGTGGACTTCGAGCTGTTCCGCCCTGATCTCGAGGCGGCGGTGCCGCGCACGGACCGCTCCAAGGGCGGGAGGCCGCCATACGACGCGGTGTTGATGTTCAAGGTGCTGGTTGTGCAGACGCTGTACACGCTGTCCGACGATCAGGCCGAGTATCAGATCCGGGATCGGCTGTCGTTCATGCGCTTTGTCGGGCTGGCGCTGCACGATGCCGTGCCGGATGCCAAGACGATTTGGCTCTACCGCGAGCAACTCGTTCGGACTGGTGCCTTCGACCGGCTGTTCGCCCGGTTCGATGCGGCGCTACGGGAGAAGGGCTATCTGGCGATGGGTGGGCAGATCGTCGATGCCACTGTCGTCGAGGCGCGCCGCCCCCGGCTCACGCGCGA
>VGEI01000340.1 GCA_016869415.1 Alphaproteobacteria bacterium | reverse complement strand
TCGTATTGAGCCTGGTCGACGAAGAAGCCGGCGCCCGCGCGGCGCTTTCATAGCCCACAGATTTCGCTGATTCCACCGATTGACGGCCGCTGCTCGCCAGCCGGCCGTCGGCCGCGCGAGCAGCATGTATCAGTGTCATCGGTGTAATCGGTGGATGACAGTCAGCCCAGCCGTTTTGACGATCGCAGCGTGGCCAGCGTCAGCATGGCCAGCCCCCACGTGAACAGCGCCAGCGCGTGCGGCCACAGAATCTCGAGGCCGATCCCCTTCAGGAAGATGCCGCGCACGATCGTCAGGAAGTAACGCAGCGGGATCAGGTAGGTCAACGGCTGAATCCATGACGGCATGTTCTCGATCGGGAACACGAAACCCGACAGGTACACCATCGGGGTCAGGAAGAAGAAGATCGACGTCATCATCGCCTGCTGCTGCGTCTTCGACACGGTGGAGACGAACAACCCGAGGCCCAGTGTCGACAGCAGGTAGATCAGGCACATGCCGAACAGCAGCGGCAGACTGCCGCGCATCGGCACGTCGAACCAGTAGATCGCGACGATCAGCACCAGCACGACGTCGATGATGCCGATCAGCGCGTACGGCAACAGCTTGCCGGCGATCAACTCCCATCGCTGCAGCGGCGTCACGTTCAGCTGCTCGAGCGTGCCGATCTCCTTCTCGCGGACGATCGCCATCGCCGACAGGTTGGTCGTGATCACCAGCAGCAGCAACGCCAGGATTCCCGGGATCATGAAATGTCGGCTCTCGAGGCGCGCGTTGAACCAGACGCGGATCTCCGGCTGGACCAGCCCTCCGGCCGGCAGGCCGGGCGCCGCGGCCGCCACGAGATCCTGCACGTGGCCGGCGATCACTTCCTGCGCGTAGCCCATTGCCACACCGGTCGAGTTCGAGTCGGTGCCATCGGCCACCAGTTGGACCGACGTCGGCCGGCTGGCGGCCACGCGGCGGCCGTAATCCGCCGGGATGCTCAATGCCATCCACGCATCGCCGCGATCGAGGTAGGGATCGATCTCGCTGGTCGATCGGAGCGACGCTACGATCTTGAAGTTGGCAGAGCTCTCGAACCGCTGCACGAGCTCGCGGCTGGCGGTCGACCGGTCCGCATCGACGATCGCGATTGGGATGTCCTTGACGTCGGTCGTTGCCGCGTAGCCGAGGACGTTGAGCTGCACAATCGGCGCAATGATGACGATGGCGAACAGGCGTGGGTCGCGCTTGAGCTCGATCAGCTCCTTCCGTACGAGATGCAGAACGCGATTCATCGGCGGCGCCTTCTGTGCCCTGTGTGGCTTCCGTCGCCCCGGATTCGGTGCACGCTCAGGCCCACTCCCTGCGGAGACGGAGCGACGCCAGGCCCATGACCACGGTGGCGAACACGGCCAGCGCCAGCAGCTCCTGCCAGAAGGCGGCCGCCTCCGCACCCTTCAGCACGATGGCGCGCAACGCCACCAGGAAATACCGCGCCGGAACGATGGTGGTAATCCACTGCACCGGCGCTGGCATGCTCGAGATGGGAAAGATGAATCCGGACAGGATCATCGTCGGCAGCAGCGACGACAACAGGGCCACCTGGAAGGCGACCTGCTGCGAGTCGGCAATCGTGGAGATCAGCAGCCCCTGGGCCTGCGCGCCGATCAGGAACAGCGCGATCGCGACGCACAGCAGCAGCCACGAGCCTCGCATGGGCAGATCGAACAGCGCCATCGCCGACAGGATCACGACGATCGCCGAAACGAACGAGATCACCAGGTACGGCAGCGTCTTGCCGAGGATGTAGGGCAGCGGGCTGATTGGCGCCATCCTCACCTGCTCCATCGTGCCGCGCTCCTTCTCGCGCACCACCGAGAGCGCGGTCGACACGACCGCCGTGATCATCGAGATATAGGCAATCAGGCCGGGGACCAGGAACAGCGTGCTGCGAAGCTGCGGGTTGTACCAGACCCGCGGCTCGACGCCAATCGACGACAGGGCCGGCACCGACTGCCTGGCCGACGCGTCTTCGCGAAGGCTGGTCACCATGACGTCGGCGCTGAATTCGCCGATCAGCCGTCGCGCGTAGCCCACCACGGTTGCAGCCGTGTTGGCATTGTCGCCGTCGATGATCACCTGCACCTTCACCGGCCGCCGCTGGGTGAGGTCGCGATCAAATCCCGCTGGTATCGCCAGGATGGCCCGGGTGTGGCCTTCGTCTACCAGGCGATCCAGCTCCGCCGGTGAATCCAGGTAGCCGATTAGGCGGAAGTAGCCGGAGTTGGTGAACGATGACACCAGATCTCGGCTGGCGGTGCTGCGATCCTGATCCTGTACCGCCAGCGTGACGTTGCGGATGTCGAAGTTGAGCGCGTAGCCGAACAGCAACAGGAAGAACGCCGGGATGAACAGCAGAATCAACAGCGATCGGCGATCGCGCAGGATTTGCCGCAGCTCCTTCGATGCGACGGCTCCAACCTGGCGCATCAGGCCCTGCCCTCGGTCCTGTCCGCCGAAGCCCTGGCGAAGACGGAAGCGCTAGCAAGGGCGGGGCCTCCGACCCGCTCCACCACGTCGAGAAACACGTCCTCGAGTGAAGGGCTGACGACTTCGATGGACTGCACGGCGATGCCCCGGGACTGCAGCGCCTCCGACAGCACTAACGGATCGGCAGACCGGTCTTTCAACACCGCGTGCACCGCCGTACCGAACAGGCTCGTCTTCTCGACGCGTTGGTGAGCATCGAGAATCTCCATCGCGTCAACCGGCCTCGAGGCGTGAACCTCGATGATCGGCCGTTCGGCAAACACCTGTTTGAGCTCCGTCGCCGTGCCCAACGCCGCAAGCCTTCCTTCGTGAATGATCGCGATGCGGTGGCAGTGCTCTGCCTCATCCAGGTAGTGCGTCGTCACCAGCACCGTCACACCGTCGCGGGACAGCTCGCCGATCAAGTCCCAGAAGCGGCGCCGCGACAGCGGATCGACGCCGCCGGTCGGCTCGTCCAGGAACACGATGCGGGGCTCGTGGAGAATCGCGCAGCCGAGCGCGAGCCGCTGCCGCCAGCCGCCGGGCAGATCGCGCGTGAGGGTGTGTTCGCGGCCCCTGAGGCCCGCCATCTCGACCACGAAGGAGCGCCGCTGCTCGAGACGATCGGCGGACAGGCCGTAGATGCCGCCAAAGAACCGGATGTTCTGATCAACCGTCAGCGTCTCATAGAGCGAGAACTTCTGCGACATGTAGCCGATGTTGCGCTTCACGCCCTCGGGATCGCGGCTGACATCCACGCCGCCAACGAGGGCCGTGCCGCTGGTTGGCCGCAGCAATCCGCACAGCATGCGGATGGTGGTGGACTTGCCCGCGCCGTTGGCGCCAAGGAAACCGAAAATTTCGCCCTGCTTCACCGAGAACGACAGGTCGTTCACCGCGACGAACTGGCCGAAGCGGCGCGTCAGTCCGCGCACGTCGATCGCGAGCGCAGCGGACCGCGAGTTCAGAGGCTCTGTCGCGCTCACCGAGGACCTCCGATGGTGCGTTCGAGACGGGCTTCGGCAAGCCGGAGGTTGGCGAGGGCGCGGGTGCGAGCCAGTTCGGTCTCAAGCTGCGCCACTTGCGCGACGATCACATCGGTGCTGGTGGCCACACCGGCGCCGAAGCGATCGGCGATCACCCGCCTGGCCTCGACGGCGCTGTTCACGGCTTCGTCGGAGGCGGCGACGATGGCGTGCGCGGACTCGCGATCGAGCAGACGCTGGCGCACGTCCGCCGATACGACCGACTCGAGCTCGGCAATCCGGGCCCGCGTCGCCTTGGCGGCGGCAGCAGCTTCCGCGATCTGCGCCTTCGAGCGTCCGAAGTCGAAAACACTCCAGTTGACGTTGACACCCACGTCCCACGATTCCTGCCACTCCGCCTTGCGCGGAAAGATCCGCGGGTTGGGATTGGCGTAGTCAACACCGCCGGTGAGGTTGATCGTCGGCTTGTTCGAGGCCGCGGCCGCCTGTTGACGCAGCTCGGCGCCCATTAGCCTGGCCGAGAGCGCTCTGAGCTCAGGACGCGCCTTCAACGCCGACTCAACGGCGGTCGGCGCCGCCGCCGGAACGGCCGGCGCCGGCTGCGCGATCGGGTCAACCAGATCGATCACCGCGTCAGCGTCGGCGCCAATCAGCCGCCGGAGGTCGATCAACGCCGCATCGCGCAGGTTGCCGGCTTCGATTAACTGCGCGCGCTCGCGGGCGCGCTGCGCCGC
>VGEI01000339.1 GCA_016869415.1 Alphaproteobacteria bacterium | reverse complement strand
CCGCGCGGCGGCGGCGGCGGTGGCGGCGGTGGCGGCGGTTACGGTGGTGGCGGCGGTGGCCGCGGCCCCCGTTACTAACCAGCCCGAACGTTTTTGGTAATCCGCGGCGGCCCATGCCGCCGCGGATTCATCCGCCGGTCAGCAGCCGGCGGACATGCGGTCCGATCCGGCTCACCATCTCCTCGACGCCCCGTGCGTTGGGGTGAATGCCGTCACCCTGGTTGAGCGCCGGCTCCGCTGCCACTCCCTCGAGAAAAAACGGATAGAGCGGCACGCCCTGCCGGCCCGCCACCCGTGCGAAGGCCGCGTCGAACACCGCCGCGTAGTCGCGGCCGTAGTTGCGTGGCGCGTACATGCCGGCTAGCAGAACCTTGACGCCGCGCGCCTTCAGGCGCTCGACGATCCGCTCGATGTTCTGCTCCAGCGCTGCCGGCGGCAGGCCGCGCAGCCCGTCATTGGCGCCAAGCGCCACGACAGCGTGGGTCGCCGGCGGTGCGCCAATGGCCCAATCGAGACGTGCCAGCCCGCCGGCAGTCGTGTCGCCGGAGACGCCGGCGTTGATTACCTGGACATCGAGACCGTTCTCCTTGAGCCAGACCGCAAGCCGCACCGGGAAGGCCTGATCCTGCGGCAGGCCGTAGCCGGCGGTCAGGCTGTCGCCTAGCACGACGAGCCGCGGACGATCCTGGGCCGTGGCGGTGTTGATCGTCAGGGCGCTCGTGCTCATTGCCGCGAAGATCGCCAGATTGACAAGCCAAGCCCGGAACCCATATCCCCGTGTTCCGCGCCTGACACCGGCGCTGCCGAAACATGAACGAAATTTCATGAACGATCTGACCTCCGCCAAGCAGGCCTCACCGGCACGGGACGCGCGCATGCCGATCGTCGAACTCTCCGACGTGCGCCTGAAACTGGCGAGCGCCGCCGGCGAGGTCAACATCCTGCGTGGCATCAATCTTACCGTCCGGCGCGGCGAAAGTGTGGCGATCGTCGGGCCGTCGGGCTCCGGCAAATCCACCATGCTGATGGTCATGGCCGGGCTCGAGCGGCCAAGCTCGGGGCGCGTGCGCGTCGCCGGCCAGGATCTGGCCTCCCTCGACGAGGACGGACTCGCCCTGTTCCGCCGCGAGAATGTCGGCATCGTCTTCCAGGCCTTTCATCTCATTCCCACGATGACGGCTCTGGAGAACGTCGCCGTACCACTCGAGTTCGCCGGCGACCCCCAGGCCTTCGCGCGGGCACGCAAGGGCCTCGAAGCCGTTGGCCTCGGCCACCGTCTCGCTCACTATCCCGGCCAGCTCTCCGGCGGCGAGCAGCAGCGCGTGGCGCTGGGGCGCGCCTTCGCCGCCGAACCGCCGCTGCTCTTCGCCGACGAGCCGACCGGCAACCTCGACGGCGCCACCGGCGCGCAGATCGTCGACCTGCTCTTCGACCTGCGCGCGCGGCGCGGAGCAACGCTGCTGCTGATCACCCACGATGCCGAGCTGGCGGCGCGCTGCGAGCGCACCGTGCACCTGCATGACGGGCACATCGTCGGCGACGGCGCATGACGGAGTTCCGCCTCGCGCTACGTTTCGCCGGCCGCGAGCTGCGTGGCGGCTTGCGCGGCTTCCGCATCTTTCTCGCCTGCCTGATGCTCGGCGTCGCCGCCATCGCCGGCGTCGGCTCCCTGGCTGCCGGTGTGCGGGCAGCCCTGGAAACCGACGCACGCCAGATCCTCGGCGGCGATGTCGAGCTCGCCTTCACCCACCGCACCGCGACGGAAGAGCAGCTGGACTACATCGCCCGGCGCGGCGCCGTGTCGCGCGTCGCCCAGATGCGCGGCATGGCGCGCACCGGCGCCACGCGCACTCTCGTAGAGATCAAGGCGGCGGACGGCGCCTATCCGCTGATCGGTACCGTGGCGCTCGATGGCGCGACAAGCCTGAAGGAGGCCCTTGAGCGGCGCGGTGACCTGTGGGGTGCGGCCGTCGAGAGCTCGGCCCTACAACGCCTCGAGGCGAAGCTCGGCGGCCGTATCGTGGTCGGCGACCAGGAATACGAACTGCGCGCCGTGGTGCGCAGCGAGCCCGACCGCAGCGCCAACGTCTTTACCTTGGGTCCCCGCGTCTTCGTGGCGCTCGACAGCCTGGCGGGGACGGGGCTGGTCCAGCCGGGCAGCCTGATCCGCTACGAATATCGAGTACTCCTGCCGCAAGGGAGCCGGCCCGAGGCATTCATCGCCGACCTGCGCCGTGCCTTCCCCGATGCGGGCTGGCGGTTGCGGGGGCCAGGCGAGGCAGCACCCGGTGTGCAGCGCTGGGTCGACCGCATCGCCATGTTCTTGACCCTGGTCGGGCTGACGGCGCTGCTCGTCGGCGGTGTCGGCGTCGCCAATGCCGTGCGCGCCTATCTCGATAGCAAGCGCGCCACCGTTGCCACGCTCAAGTGCCTGGGCGCTTCGGGCGGCTTCGTCCTCACTCTGTATCTCACCCTGGTCATGGTCATGGCCGCGTTCGGCGTCACCTCTGGCCTTGCCGTCGGCGCCCTGACGCCAGTGGTCGTCGGCCCGCTGCTCGCCGGCCAGCTGCCGGTCGTGGCCATGGGCGGGCTCTACCTGCAGCCGCTGTTGGTCGCTGCCGCCTTCGGCGTGCTGACCACCGTCGCTTTCTCGCTCTGGCCGCTGGCCCGGGCGCGCGAGGTGCCGCCCTCGGCACTGTTCCGCGACCTCGTTGCCCCGACGCGGCGCTGGCCGCGCGCCGGCGCCATTTTCGTGATCGCCGCAGCGGTGCTGGCCCTGGCGGCACTGGCCATCGGCACCTCGGTCGACCGCAAGCTGGCCGCTTGGTTCGTTGCCGCCGCTTTCGGCACTTTTGTGCTGTTCCGCGGTGCTGCCCTGCTGATCGCCGCGCTGGCCCGGCAGGCGCCGCATCTCGGGCGGCCCGGCCTGCGCCTGGCGCTGGCCAATCTGCACCGGCCCGGCAGCCCAGCCGCCGGGCTCGTCCTATCGCTCGGCCTCGGCTTGACCGTGCTGGTCGTGATCGCGCTGCTGCAGGGTAACCTCGCCCGCCAGCTGCGCGAGCAGCTGCCGGAGATGGCGCCCAGCTTCTTCTTCATCGACATCCAGTCGGACCAGGTGGCCGAGTTCGACGCGCTGATGGCGGCACAGCCCGGAATCGGCCAGGTGCGCCGCGTGCCCAGCCTGCGCGGGCGCATCGTGCGCCTCGACGGCGTGCCGGTCGAGCAAGCGGCCATCGCGCCGGAAGCTCAATGGGCGATCGGCAACGACCGTGGCCTGACTTACGCAGCGACACCGCCGCCGGGCAGCCGCATCGTGGCCGGCGAGTGGTGGCCAGAGAACTACAGCGGCCCACCGCTCGTCTCCTTCGACGCGCAGCTGGCGAACGGCATGGGCCTCAAGGTCGGCGACAGCATCACGCTCAACGTGCTGGGCCGCGAGGTGGAGGCACGCATCGCCAATCTGCGAGCCATCGACTGGACCACGCTAGGCATCAACTTCACCCTGGTCTTCGCCCCGGGCACGCTCGAGGGTGCACCCCAGACCCATATCGCCACCGCCCAGGTGGCGCACGAAGCCGAGGATACGGTCGAGCGCGCGGTCACCCAGCGCTTCGCCAATGTCTCCACCATCCGCATCCGTGACGCGCTGGCCACGGTCGACCGCATGCTCGGCCATATCGGCACGGCGGCACGCCTGACCGCCGGCATCACGCTGCTTGCCGGCACGCTGGTGCTGGCGGGTGCGGTCTTCGCCACCCATCGCCGCCGGGTCTACGACGCTGTCGTGCTCAAGGTGCTGGGGGCGCGGCGCGGCGACGTCGTCGGCGCCTTCGCCATAGAGTTCGGCTTGGTCGGCCTAGCCACTGCCACTGTCGCCGCCCTGGTCGGTTCCCTGGCGGCGTGGCTGCTGATGCGCTTCTACATGCGACTCGACTTCACCCTGCTGGCGGGTACCGTCACAGCGACCGCGGCGGGTGCGGCAGCCGCGGTAATGATCCTCGGGCTCGCCGGTACCTGGCGCGCGCTCGGCCACAAGGCCGCACCGCTGTTGCGTAACCCCTGATAAATCCAGCCATTACAAATATGTAATGATGCCCGCCGAAAGACTTGGGGGCCCGGTCAGGTATTGAACTGACTAACGCTTTCGCCCATAATTGAAGGGTAATCAACAATGCCCCCGAGGGGGCTTTGGAGACCCGAAAATGGCAGATTATCAGAGCCCTTATCTCACTCGCACGGCCGA